>NZ_JBQCVA010000025.1:0-33197 GCF_051962715.1 Neisseria sp. P0008.S010 | reverse complement strand
GTTGCTTCTTTGGATTAGGTTTTCGTATTTCATTTGGAAATTGTAAATCTTCAGGATACTTTCGCAAGAGGTCTAGTACTGCTCCTTTTTTATCTATTTAAACCAAAAAGGAAGAAGCCTTGGTTTCTTCCTTTTGTTTTTGAAGCCGAATATTTAACCGCCGAAATCATCCAAGAGGATGTTTTCATCTTCCACACCCAAGTCTTTGAGCATTTTGATGACGGACTGGTTCATGATCGGCGGGCCGCACATATAGAATTCGCAGTCTTCCGGTGCTTCGTGGTTTTTCAGGTGGTTTTCGTAAACCACGTTGTGGATGAAGCCTGTGTAGCCGTCCCAGTTGTCTTCCGGCAGCGGATCGGACAAGGCGACGTGCCATGTGAAGTTCGGGAACTCTGCTGCCAGTTGGTCGAAGTCTTCAACATAGAACATTTCGCGTTTGGAGCGTGCGCCGTACCAGAAAGTGATTTTGCGTTTGGAGTTCAAACGTTTCAACTGGTCGAAAATGTGGGAACGCATAGGCGCCATACCTGCACCGCCGCCGATGAATACCATTTCGGCATCGGTGTCTTTGGCGAAGAATTCGCCAAACGGGCCGGAGATGGTTACTTTATCGCCGGGTTTGAGCGACCAGATGTAGGACGACATTTGTCCCGGAGGCGCATCGGGTACGCGCGGAGGAGGCGTGGCGATACGCACGTTCAACATGATGATGCCTTTTTCTTCAGGATATGAAGCCATGGAGTAAGCGCGCAAAATCGGCTCGTCCACTTTGGAAACGTATTGCCACAGATTGTATTTGTCCCAGTCTTCGTGATATTCCTTAGGAATGTCGAAGTCTTTATAGGCAACGGTGTGCGGCGGGGCTTCGATTTGGATGTAGCCACCGGCGCGGAAGGGAACTTCTTCGCCTTCGGGAATGGCAAGCTTGAGTTCTTTAATGAACGTGGCTTTGTTGTCGTTGGAGATGACGGTGCATTCCCATTTTTTCACACCGAACACTTCTTCCGGTACTTCGATGTCCATGTCGGTTTTGACGTTGACCTGACAAGACAAACGGCAACCTTCGCGCGCTTCGCGTTTGCTGATGTGGGACAACTCGGTCGGCAGAATGTCGCCGCCGCCGCTTTTCACAACAACGCGGCATTGTCCGCACGAACCGCCACCACCGCAGGCGGAGGGAACGAAGATGCCTTGGCTAGCAAGCGCGCCCAGCAGTTTGCCGCCGGCGGGCATAGTCAGCTCTTTTTCATCATTGACTTTGATGGTGATGTCGCCTTCGCTCACCAGCTTGGATTTGGCAAACAGAATCATCAGTGCCAAAGCCAAGACGATGACGGTAAACATCACGATACCTAAAATAATTTCCATGCCGAATCCTTTCTTATAACTGGATGCCGGAGAACGACATAAACGCCATCGCCATCAGGCCGGCGGAGATGAAGGTGATGCCCAGTCCTTTGAGGCCTTTGGGAGCGTCCGAATATTTCATTTTTTCGGTGATGCCTGCCAAAGCGACAATTGCCAACATCCAGCCCAAGCCCGCGCCAAAGCCGTACACGACGGATTCGCCGAAGTTGTATTCGCGTTGCGCCATAAACGAAACGGCACCGAAAATCGCGCAGTTTACGGTAATCAGCGGCAGGTAGATACCCAGCGCGTTATAGAGGGCGGGGAAGAATTTGTCCAAGAACATTTCCAAAATCTGTACCAAAGCGGCAATCACGCCGATGAAGGTGATGAATTTCAGGAAGGTCAAATCCACGCCTTCAACAATCGCGCCGTCTTTGAGCAGCGAGTAAACGAGCTGGTTGGCAGGGACGGACAGGCCGAGTACGAAGGTAACGGCAACGCCCAAGCCGAATGCGGTGGATACTTTTTTCGATACCGCCAGAAAAGTACACATGCCCAAGAAGAAGGACAGCGCCATGTTTTCAATGAAGACGGATTTCACAAAAAGGCTTAAATAGTGTTCCATGTCTTATTTCTCCGCCTGTTCGGGTTTCCATGTACGCAAACCCCAAATCAAAAAGCCGATGATGAAGAACGCGCTCGGTGCCAGCAGAAAGAGACCGTTGGTCTGATACCAGCCGCCGTCCTGTACGGTTTGGAAAATGGTGTACCCAAAGAGTTTGCCCGAACCGATCAATTCACGGATGCTGGCGATGATAATCAGCAACATGCCGTAACCCGCACCTTGACCAATACCGTCCACCAAGCTTTCCAGCGGCGGCTCTTTCATGGCGAAGGCTTCGGCGCGACCCATCACGATACAGTTGGTAATAATCAGACCAACGAATACGGAAAGCTGTTTGGACAATTCGTAGGCATAGGCTTGCAACAATTGGTCAACCAGCGTAACCAGCGACGCAACAATCGCCATCTGCACGATAATGCGGATGCTATTGGGGATGTAGTTGCGCACCAATGAGATGAAGAAGCTGGAAAAACCGGTTACCAAACTGACGGAAATACCCATCACGATGGCCGTCTGAAGTTTGGTGGTAACCGCCAGCGCCGAACAAATCCCCAAGACCTGCAAGGCAATCGGGTTGTTGTCGATAAAGGGTGAAAACATTAAATGTTTCAAGCGTTTCATATCAGCCATTATTGTGCTCCTGCTGATTTCAATTTGTTCAGGTAGGGGATATAGCCGTTTTCGCCGAACCAGTAGTCGAACGAGCCTTGTACGCCTTTGGAAGTCAGCGATGCGCCGGAGAGTGCATCTACGCCGTGTTCTTTATCGGAACCTGCGCCTTTGCCGACGTGCAGGGCAAGTTTGCCTTGTTCGTCAAAGAGTTTTTTGCCGACGAATTTTTGTTGCCACAACGGATTGCCGATTTCGCCGCCCAAGCCCGGAGTCTCGCCTTGGTCGTAGTAGGTAATGCCGTTGATGGTATTGCCGTCAGGTTGGATGGCGACGAAGCCGTACATGACCGACCATAAACCGTTGCCGTGCATAGGCAGGATGATTTGGCTGACTTTGCCGTCATCGCCTTTTACCAAATAAACTTCGGTGTATTTGGCGCGGCTCTTGATGCCTGCCAAATCGTCTTCAGGTTTGATTTGGATGCTTTGCGCGGGGTCTTTGGCGGCAACGCGTGCGCTAAAATCTTTCGGCGCGTCTTTCACATATTCGCCGGTCGCCAAATCGACCACGCGTTGTTCGATGCGGTCGGCAAAGGTTTTGCTGATGTCGGTATTTTTATCGAGCAAACCGGCAACACTCAGGATGTAGCTTTGCTTGTCCTGAACCTTTTGTTTTTCCTGCACCGGTTTCAAGCCGACAACCGCGCCCGCCACGATGACCGAGCAAATCAGGCTGACTGCCAACACCACAATCAGCGTGCCGCTGAAGCTGTCTTTATCAAATTTCTTAGCCATTGCTGCGCGCCTTTCTGCGTTTGATGTTCGCTTGTGCGACGAAATAGTCGAAAATCGGGGCAAACAGGTTGGCAAACAGAATCGCCAACATCATGCCTTCGGGGTAAGCCGGATTGACCACGCGGATTAACACGCACATCACGCCGATTAGCGCGCCGTACCACCATTTGCCGACATTGGTAAAGGAAGCGGAAACGGGGTCGGTTGCCATAAACAGCATACCGATGGCGAAGCCGCCGACGACCAGATGCCAGTACCAAGGCATGCTGAACATCGGATTGGTGTCCGAACCGATGACGTTAAACAGCGAAGACATGGCAATCATACCGATCATCACGCCGGCAATGATGCGCCAAGAAGCGATGCGGGCAAACACGATAAACGCGCCGCCGATTAAAAGCGCCAAAGTGGATACTTCGCCGATAGAACCGGGCAAGTTGCCGATAAACGCATCCATCCAAGTAATAGGTTGATTGGTAACGGCGTTTTTCAGACCTTCCGAACCGTGTGCCGCCCATTGCGCCAACGCAGTTGCGCCAGAATAGCCGTCAACTGCCGTCCAAACGGTGTCGCCGGTAATATTGGCGGGATAAGCGAAGAACAAGAAGGCACGACCTGCCAGCGCAGGGTTCATAAAGTTTTTACCCGTACCGCCGAATACCTCTTTCGCAACCACCACGCCGAAGGTAATACCCAAGGCAGCCTGCCACAGCGGCAGCGTAGGCGGAACGATTAAGGCGAACAAAATCGAAGTCACGAAGAAACCTTCGTTGATTTCGTGTTTGCGTACAGTGGCGAACAAGACTTCCCAGAAACCGCCGACGACAAATACGGTTGCGTAAATCGGCAGGAAGTAAATCGCGCCGAACAGCATTTTGCCCAACACGCCCGCTTCAGACGACATATTGATGCCCAAAGCGTTGGCAAGGGCGTAATGCCAGTCGTTGGCGATGCTTTGTTGCAGCAAATCAGGTGTTAACGCACCGAATGCCTGCGCACCGACGTTGTACATACCGTAAAACATGGCGGGGAACAAAGCCAGCCACACCAAAATCATCATGCGTTTGGAGTCGAGCGCGTCGCGGACGTGTGCCGCTTTGCGCGTTACCGCACCGGATGTGTAGAAAATCGTCGCCGCAGCTTCATAGAGGGCATACCATTTTTCATGCTTGCCGCCCGGCAGGAAGTGCGGTTCGATTTTTTCCAGAAAATGTTTCAAGCCCATAATCAGCCTTCCTTCTCAATGGTTTCCAGCACCTTGCGCAACAGCGGGCCGTATTCGTATTTGCCCGGGCAGACGAAGCTGCACAAAGCGAGGTCTTCTTCGTCCAATTCCAAGCAACCCAAAGCCTGCCCGCTGTCGGTATCGCCGACGATTAAATCGCGCAAAAGCAAGGTGGGCAGGATGTCCAGCGGCATCACGCGCTCGTAAGTACCGATCGGCACCATGGCGCGGTCGCCGCCGTTGACGGCTGTCGTGAACTTGAAGAGTTTGTTTTTCAGGAAATGACCGAGGGTCGTACGCGTAATCGAGTATTTGTCCGGCTGCGGCGCAACCCAGCCGAACAGCTCTTTGCTGCGGCCTTCTTCGATAACGGAAATCTGATTGTGGTAGCGTCCCAAATAATCATGCGCGCCTTGTGCAATCGCACCGTTCAATACCGAACCGGAAATCACGCGGTTGTCTGCGTCAACCAATTCGCCGGCGGTAATTTGCGACACCTTCGCACCCAAAACGGTACGCAAGAGGCGCGGTTTGTTGACTTGCGGACCGCCCAAGGCAACCACGCGCTCGGTATTCAGACGACCTGTTACGAACAAACGTCCGATGGCAATTACGTCTTGGTAATTGATGGTCCAAACGGTTTTATTCGCACCGACAGGCTCGATGAAATGAATGTGCGTACCGCTCAAACCCGCGGGATGAGGGCCGCCGAATTCGTGTGTTTCAATGTTGGCGGCGTTTTCAGACGGCACGTCCGCACCGGCTGCCTTACAAACATGGATTTTGCGTTCGGTCAGACGGCTCAACACCAGCAAACCTCGTCTGAAATCCTCGGCGGCTTCTTTGATCACGACCACAGGGTCTGCCGCCAGCGGATTGGTGTCCATCGCATTGACGAAAATGGCGAACGGCTCGGCATCAACGGCAGGGATTTTGCTGAACGGACGGGTACGCAGCGCAGTCCACAAACCGGATTGAATCAGATTGCGGCGCACTTCTTCGCCGCTTAAGTTTGCCAACGCATCGGGCGCGTAGCGGGCGAACTCGATTTCGTCATCGCCGTCAACGGCAATCACAACCGACTGAAGCACGCGCTTTTCGCCGCGGTGAATCGCGGCGATTTTGCCGGAAGCCGGCGCAGTAAACACCACGCCCGGATTTTTCTTGTCTTCAAACAGCACTTGGCCTTTTTTGACGGCATCGCCTTCCTTGACTTTCATCGAGGGGCGCATACCGGCATATTCTTCGCCAAGCAACGCGACTTCGGTAATGGCCGGACCGTCGTAAACGGCTTGCTCCGGTCTGCCCGCGATGGGCAGGTCTAGGCCTTTTTTGATTTTAATCATAGGGATGCGTTACTTTTGGTAGGTTGGGAAAGTGGTGCGGCAAACTAGTGTGCCGCCAACGGTATTCTTCTACGAAGGTGCTCGCACGCACGGCCGCGGCTGCCGGACCGGAAGCAGGCGAAGCATAAAATGTAAAGATTCTTTACAGAGTAAAGCACTCGATTTTACAGGAAGCAACCTGTTTTTGCCATACTGCCGCTTGGTTTTATGGTGAATACTTAAAGTGTTGGGAAACGGAATACCAAAAGGCCGTCTGAAAACATGGCTGTCATACATTTAAAACCTCCAGCCGGTTTTCAGACGGCCTCCCCGTCCTCTCAGTCCCTCTGCCAAACCACCGGCGCTATGTTAGAATCCGCACGAAACAAAACAACATCGGGCCGTCTGAAAACTGCGGCACAACTTTATTTAAAGGATACCGCCATGTGCCAACTTCTTGGCATGAACTGCAACACCCCCACCGACATCGTCTTTTCCTTTGAAGGCTTCCGCAGGCGCGGCGGGCTGACCGACCACCACGTGGACGGTTTCGGCATCGGCTTTTTCGAACAAAAAGGCGTACGCCTGTTTCACGACGACAAACCCAGCGCGCAATCCCCGGTGGCCGACCTGATCAAAGCCTATCAAATCAAATCGGAAAACGTCATCGCCCACATCCGCAAAGCCACCAGCGGCCGCACCTCTTTGGCCAACACCCACCCCTTCGTGCGCGAAATGTGGGGGCATTACTGGATGTTCGCCCACAACGGCCACCTGCAAGGCTTCCACCCGCCCGTCGGCCAATATTACCGACCCGTCGGCGACACCGATTCCGAACGCGCCTTCTGCCACATCCTCGAGCAACTGCGCCAACGCTTCGACCAACGCCCCGATGACGACACCCTGTTTCAAGCCGTTGCCGGACTCGTGGCCGAAATCCGCCGCCACGGCCTGTTCAACTTCATCCTTTCAGACGGCCTCGTCATGTTCGCCCACGCCAGCACCCTGCTCCACTACATCGTGCGCCAAGCTCCTTTCGGCGAAGCACGCCTGCTGGACGACGATGTCGCCATCGACTTTTCCGCCGTTACCACTCCAAACGACCGCGTCGCCGTCATCGCCACCCTGCCGCTGACCAAAAACGAAATTTGGCACCAACTGGCCTGCGACGAACTCGTCATGTTCCGCGACGGCCTGATTGAAAAACGCGACTGCCCCGCAAACCCCCGCTACATGAGCGCGGAAGAAGGTTTGGCCGCCGCCCGCGCCGCCGGTACGGCCGTCTGAAGAAAGTATCCCTTTATGAAATGCCCCTTCTGCCAGCAACCCAACACCCTGGTTACCGATTCGCGCCTGACCGACGAAGGCAGCAGCATCCGCCGCCGCCGCCGCTGCCCCTCGTGCGACAAACGCTTCATTACCACCGAAACCCTCGACGTCCGCCTGCCCGACATCATCAAAAGCAACGGCAGCCGGGTCCCCTATAACGCGCACAAACTGCGCACCAGCCTCGAGCGCGCCCTGCACAAACGCCCCTTCGGCAGCGAAGATGTGGACGACTTGGTTGCCAAAATCGAAGGCCGCCTCTACCGGCTGGGCGAAAAAGAAGTCCCCTCCCGCCTCATCGGCGAAATGGCCATGCAGGCATTGCTGGATACCGACCAAGTGGCCTATGTCCGCTTTGCATCCGTTTACAAAAGTTTCAACGACGTATCCGAATTCACCCGCGCCATCGCCACCCTGCCCGCCCACACCGACGCGGACAACCCTCCTGCCGACGGGCAAACATCATGAAATCCGCCTTCCGCTTCTGCCGCAGAGTCCTGGTCGACCTATTCTTCCTTCTGGTTGCCTACATAGCCGCCGTGTTCCTGCTGCCCATGATTAAAATCGACAGGCAGGCCGACGGCGACGGCGACGCCGACATCACCCTTTACCTGATTTCCAACGGCATCCACACCGACATCGTCATGCCCTCACGCAACGGCGACACCGACTGGACAGCAACCTTTCCCGCCGCCGACACCACGGGCGGCCAAAGTGCCGACTGGATTGCTGTCGGCTGGGGCGACAAAAACTTCTACCTCAACACGCCGACTTGGGCCGACCTGACCGCATCCACCGCCCTGAAAGCCGTATCGGGCCTCAGCGAATCGGCCATCCACACCACCTACTACGACAGCATGGAAAACTGCGGCCGCTGCGCCAAATTTACCGTCAGCCGCCGCCAATACCTCGAACTTGCCGCCTACATCCGCAGCAGCCTGAAATGGCGGGACGGCCGCACCATCCCCGTTACCGCCGACATCCATTACGGCGAAAGCGACGCCTTCTACGAAGCGAAAGGCAGCTACAACCTCTTTTACACCTGCAACACTTGGACGAACGACGCCCTGAAAAGTGCCGGCGCGAAGGCGGCATTATGGACGATTACCGAAGGCGGTATCTTCCGCCATTACACGCCGTAAGCCGCGCGCACTGAAAAAGGCCGTCTGAAAACCGTATTTCCCACACGGAAAACGGTTTTCAGACGGCCTCAACCTTGATTGCCGCCGATTATTTAAACCAACGCGACAACGCCGGAATCCGCGACAGCAAGGCCGTATCCAGCAGCCAAATCACGGCGATGGCCATGATGGCGGTCGGGAACAATACCGCCACAACCAAAAGCGGCACCGCCATTGCCCACCATACCGGCAGCTTGATTTTCTGCGCCGGGGGAACCAGCCCGCGCGCTTCGGACGGACGGCGTTTCCACCACATCACGCAGCCGCTGACGCAGATGAAGATGACGGCCAGGCAGAATACGACGTTCGCCAACACGCTCCACCAGCCCAGCGTCCCCATGTGCAGCGCGATGCTGGCCGCCATGAATTTGCCGAAGAAGTTGTAATCGTCGTAACGGATGTCGGCCAGGATTTTGCCGCTGTACCGGTCGATGTGCACCGTGCGGTCGGCAGTCGGGCTGACCATGTCGTAGCTCATCGAATCCTGCGACAGCGTCCACACGCCCGTTTCGCCTTTGGGCAGGTTGAGTTGGTAGCGGCCTTTGAAACCGATTTCGCGTGCGAAGCGGTCAACCGTTTCCAAAGTCATCGGTTCGCTCGGACTGATGCCGTTTTCGCCCTTCGTCGTACCGGAAACGGGCATGGGCGTGAGTTCCAGAATCCACGGTGCTTCTTTGGTTTTACCGTCGTTCAGCACATCGCCGTGGGTCGGCAAGGTCGATACGGGGTTCGGCTCCACCCCCCATTTCCCGGCGGGGAACTGGCTCCAAGACTGAACCATTTTGCCGCCCCAAATGCCCGCCCAGGCAATGCCCGACAGGCAGAACAGCAATAAAATCAGGGAAACCCATGTGCCGAATGCGCCGTGTAAGTCGCGCCACCATGAGCGTCCTTTGCCTGCTTTCGGCACCAGCATGGGTTTCAGACGGCCTTGTTTCGCCCACCACAAATAAATCCCCGTAATCATCATCAGGATGGTCAGCGATGCGGCGGTTTCCAACAGGTAATCGCCCGCCGTGCCGAGCATGATGTCGCCGTGGATTTCGTCCATCGTGTGATACCAGCCCTCATTGCGCGGCATGGAACTGACGACTTTCGCCGTGTAAGGATCAACGGCGACCATGGTCGCTTTGTCGTCGTTGTTTACGCGGAACACGGCAACCATATCGTCGGCGCGCGGCGCGATATATTGCACCACCGACGCGGATTTTTGATTGACGAACTGCCGCGCCGCTTCCGCCTGCGCCGACAAGGGCTGCACCTGCGCCTGCGGGGTAATGTGCAGGCGTTCGCCCTCTTTGCCGGTGATGTTGGCAAACAGCAGCATGCCCAGCCCCGTTACGGCAAGCAGGGTCAGGAAGGGGACGACCAGCAGCCCGAAATAAAAATGCCACCGCCACACGGTCAGGTAGCGGCGGTTGGCTTGTTGGCCGGTGTCGGAAGGGTTTTGTGTATTCATTGTATTCACCTTTTTGTTGAGTGTATTGGCAGCGGATATTGTGCAAGCGGGCAATGAAGCGGCCGGCTACATCCACTGAGGCCGTCTGAAAACGGTATTCTGTTTTCAGACGGCCTTTCCGATGGCGATACTCAGTCGAACGTGTACCTCAGCGATGCCGTAATGCTGCGCGGCGTGCCGTAGACATGAATATCGGGCATGGTTTTGTAATATTTGTTGAACACGTTTTCAACATCGAGTGCGACGCGGGTGCGCTTGCCGATTTTGTATTGCGCGGTCAGGTCGAGGGTGGCGTAGGCGCGCTGTGCGAGGGCCTTGCGCGCGGCCGGTTCGGTAACTTCCTCGCGGTCGTCGATGATGAAGCTCTGCCAGTTGACATTGCCGCCGACAGTCAGGCGGTCATTGACGTCGTAACCGGTGAATAATTTGAACAGATGCACGGGATACGTGGTTTTAATCTGTTTGCCTTTGCTGTTTTTTGTTTTCGAACGGGCATAAGAGGCGTTGAGCAGCCAACGGTCGTTCAGACGGCCGTTAATCGAAAGTTCGCCGCCGGTGTTGGAGGTATGGTCTTCGGCCTTATAGTAGCGTTCCCCGTTGGGCAGCCTGCCCGCAGGCACGCCGATTTTGTCGCGTTTGTTGCGGTATACGGAAACGGCGGCGTTCAGACGGCCTTCATACCATGAGGCTTTCAATCCGGTTTCGTAAGTTCTGCCGCGCTGCGGGGCAAGGGGGTTGCCGTTTTGGGTCAGATAGCGCACCTGCGGACGGAAAACCGTGGTATAGCTTGCATAAGCAGTCAGGTTCGGCGTGATGTCGTAAGTCGTGCCCAAGTAGGGGATGAAGGCTTTTTCGCTGCGCCGTCCGTCGGCAAAACGGTTGCGCTCGGTGCGGTAGGCATACTTCCAGTTCATCAGGCGCATACCGCCTATCAACGACCATTTGTCGGTGAGTTTGAAGCGTGTCGAACCGTAAACCGACAAATGCCTGCTTTGCTGATAACCGTCTTGCAGGTAAGGCAGTTCGGGGCGGGCAATATTGCCGTCGAAGCGGCGGAGGTCGGCAACCGGCACGTCTTTGTCGCCGTAATACGGGCCGTAATCCTTGCTGTTCAGATAGCTGATGCCGGTATTGAATTCGTGGCGGCGGCCGAACAATCCGTAATCGCCGTTAAGATTCAAGTTGAATTTGTGTTCGTTGGAGCGGCTCTTGTCCAAATCGACGCTGACGTAGCTGGAATAATCGGCATTGATGTCATATGTACCCGCAATGGCCGACAGATTGTCGTTTTTGCCGTAAAGGTAGGCATAGCTGCCGTCCAACTGCCAACCATTGTCGAATTCATGCCTCAGGCGGGTGAAAAGTTCGGCGCGGGTTTCCTTGCCGTAAGCCCAATTGGCCGACGAATTGTTGCGCGGGTTGGCCTCAAAGGGGATAAAACCGTCGGTTTCGTTGCCGGCAATCGTCAGATAACCGAAGCGCGAACTGCCGGTATTGCGGTTGACGTGGATTTCGGTGCCCAGTTGCACTTGCGTTTGCGGCTGTACGTTGTAAGACAGGATGCCGTAGAGCGTATGGTTGTGTCGGCCGGTACGCGGCAGGTAGTCGCCGCCGTGGTCGCTGACGAATATGGCGCGGCCGCGCAAGGTGTTGTCGGCATTCAGCGGGCTGTTGGCATCGGCAATGAAACGGTAATGCTGCCACGAACCTGCCGCCGCTTCCAAAACGGTAAAAGGTTTGGCCTGCGGTTTTTTGCGCTCCAAGGCAATCATGCCCGACGGTTCGCCGAAGCCGCCGTTGGTCAGGCCGCTGGAACCGCGCACCACCGCTACCTGTTCGTAAAGCGCGCTGTCGAGATTGTTGGTGCTGCGGCGTATCGAATTGCTTTCATAAAGGAATTTTGCCGCGCCGTCCACGCTGACGCTGTCGATGGCCGAGCCGCGCGCCGCAAATTGGCTGTCGCCCGTGGCATTGTTGCCCATTTTGCTGTGGTACACGCCGGGCACTTGTTTCAAAACGTCTTGCAGCGTATCGAGCCGTTGGTCGTCAATCTGCTTTTCGGTGATGACGGACAGCGATTGCGGCGTTTCGCGCTGGGTCAGCCTGATGCCGGTGGCAACCGAAGAAGTGGGCACGGTGTAATTGGTTGCGGTCTGTTTGCCGATGCCGCGCACTTCAACCGAAGCCACTTCCGCATCCAACGGCTTGTCCGCACTCTGTCCGGCTGCGGCGGCATAAGCGGGGAACGCCAGCATGAGTGCTGCCGTTAGCGGTAATAGTCTGTTTGTAAAAGCATGTTCCATTGATTTATCCGATGTTTCTCGATTTGAAATAATCTTTCGGCATGCCCAAATTTGCTGACAATTTGTCCGGCCTGCCGCCCAAAAAACGCGGAATTTTCGCGAACATGCGACAAATCAGTCAAGTTATACCATAACTTTATATGTTATTAAGTTGCAAAAACAAGACAATTCAAATCAAGCTGATTTCAGTGCCGCATCCATGCGCATCCGCCCTTCCGCACGGCAAAAGCTGACGGCAAAATTTGATTTTGCCGCAAAACGGCAAACCGAAAACAATCAAGGCCGTCTGAAAACCAAGCGTTCAGACGGCCTCGGATAGTTAAAGCATCCCTACACCAGCAATTCTGCCAGCATCCGTTCGTAGACTGCCGACAGTTTCGGCAGGGCGGAGAGTTCGACGTTTTCGTCAATCTGATGGATGGTAGCGTTTACCGGCCCCAGTTCGATGAGTTCGCGCGCAATGGCTTTGATGAAGCGGCCGTCCGAAGTGCCGCCGCTGGTGGAGAGTTCCGCGCGCACGCCGCAGATTTCGGCAACGGCGGCCTGCGCGGCTTCGGTCAGCCTGCCCGCTTCGGTCAGGAAGGGTTGGCCGGACAGGCTCCACTGCAAATCGTAATTCAGACCGTGTTTGTCCAAGATTTCGTGTACGCGCCGTTTCAGGCCGTCTGAATCGGATTCGGTGGAGAAACGGAAATTGAATTTGACGTTCAACTCGCCGGGGATGACATTGGTCGCACCCGTGCCGCCGTTGATGTTGGAAATTTGGAAACCGGTCGGCGGGAAATAGGCGTTGCCCCGGTCCCATTCGGCAACAGTCAGCTCGGCCAGCGCGAGGGCGGCTTTGTGGACGGGGTTTTCCGCCAGATGCGGGTAAGCGATGTGGCCTTGTTTGCCTTTGACGGTCAGGTTGCCCGACAGCGAACCGCGCCTGCCGTTTTTAACCGTATCACCCAAAGTATCGACGGCGGTCGGCTCGCCGACGATGCAGTAGTCTATGGTTTCGCCGCGCGCTTTCAAAACGTCCACCACTTTGGTGGTGCCGTCCAGCGCGTCACCTTCCTCGTCCGACGTAATCAAAAGGGCGATGCTGCCCGCGTGGTCCGGGCAGGCGGCAACGAAGCGTTCGCAGGCGGTAACGAAGGCGGCGATGCTGCTTTTCATGTCCACCGCACCGCGTCCGTAGAGGCGGCCGTCGCGTTCGGTCGGCTCGAACGGCGGCGATGTCCATTTGTCCTCCGGCCCGCTGGGGACGACGTCGGTATGTCCGGCGAAGCACAGCAGCGGTGCGCCGCTGCCGCGCCGCGCCCAAATGTTTTTGGTTTGGCCGAAATTCAGCTGTTCGACGGTAAAGCCGATTTTTTGCAGGCGTTCGGCCAGCAGTTCCTGACAGCCTTGGTCGTCAGGGGTGACGGATGCGCGGGCGATGAGTTGTTTGGCCAAAGCCAAAGTGGCGGTTTCGGTCGTCATGTTGTTTTACCTTTGTCTTTTTATGTTTCAGGCCGTCTGAAAAGTGTTTTTCAGACGGCCTCTGCGGCTTTCCCGCCTATTGGATGTAAACGAATTTTGCACGTTTGACGTTGCACACCAGTTCGTAGGCGATGGTGCCTGCCGCAGCGGCGACTTCGTTGATGTTGACGGTGTCGCCCCACAGTTCCACTTCGCTGCCGACGCCTTCGTGGGTATCGGCCAATTCGACGGTCAGCATGTCCATGGAAACCCTGCCGAGGATGCGGCTGCGGCGGCCGTTCACGGCCACGGGCGTGCCGGTTGCCGCACGGCGCGGATAACCGTCGGCATAGCCGCAGGCCGCCAGTCCGACGCGGGTGGAGCGTTTAGTGTAAAACGATGCGCCGTAGCCTATCGGTTCGTGCGGCTGCAGAACGCGTTCGGCAAACACGCGGCTCACCAGCCTCATCACGGGCTTGATGCGCGGGTCGTTTTCCAAGAACGGATCGATGCCGTACAAGGCCAGCCCCGCCCTGCCCCAATCGCGCCGCGCCTGCGGATAGGCAAGCATGGCGGCGGAATTGGCCAGGCTCTCTTCGCCCGCCAGTCCGGCGCAGCCCATGTCGAAGGCTTCAAGCTGCATTTCGGTCATGCCGCGTTCTTCTTCGTCGGCACAGGCGAAGTGGCTGATTTTCACGATGTCGGAAACCTTGCCGCTTTGCGCGAGCGCGGTGTAGGCCGAAGCGTAGTTGTGTGGGAAAAAACCGGCGCGGTGCATGCCGGAATCCATTTTCAGCCACACTTTCACCGGCGTTTTCCATTCGTGTTTCAACAGGGTTTCGAGCTGCCATTGGTCGGCCACCACGGGCCACAGGCCGTATTCGTCCACGGCGGCGTATTCGGCGGCATCGAACACGCCCTCCAGCAGCACGATGGGCTGCGTGATGCCTTGTTTGCGCAGTTCGACGGCCTCTTCCAGAAAGGCAACGGCAAAACCGTCGGCCAAATCGGCCAGCGCGTGGGCGCAGCGTACCGCGCCGTGCCCGTATGCGTTTGCCTTTAATACGGCCAGCATCTTGCCGCCGTGCAGCCGTTTCAGGGTTTGGTAGTTTTCCCGCAGGCGGTCGAGGCGGATATCGGCGCGCAGTGGTCTCATGTTTCGTCGTCCTTTGTCGTTTCGGTGTCGGTGGAAATACAGGCCGTCTGAAAGCGGTCGGCCCGTTTCAGACGGCCTGCGGATTATAGGCCTATCCGCATGCTTTTTAAACCCGCCGCCCGAGGTTTCGGCAGGCCGTCTGAAAGCCGGGCGCGCGTGCGGATAAAATCCCCATCAAACATCATGACTGCACGATAATTTATGGCATAATCGGCCGTCCGCCTTTTTTGGGAAGAAACCATGTCCATTTCACTCGTCCAATACGGCCAATACCTGCAATATATGTTCGCATCCGTGCTGATGCTGCTGATTTTCGGTACGGTTTACCTGAAAATCACGCCGGTGCGCGAACTGAAGCTGATTAAAAACGGCAACCTCGCCTGCGCCCTCTCCTTCGGCGGCGCACTGGTCGGATTCTGCCTGCCGCTGGCATCCAGCATCGCCCACAGTGTCAGCCTGCCCGACTTCGTCCTGTGGGCCGCCGCCGCCGCCGTGTTGCAGATTTTGGTGTACTTCGCCGCCACCCGCCTGATTCCGCAGGCATCCGAAGAACTGGCGGGCAACAATGTCGCCGTCGGTACCCTGTTCGGCTCGATTTCCATAGCCATCGGCCTGCTCAACGCCGCCTGTCTGTCTTAACGAAAGGACTCCTCCATGTTCAACTTTATCAAGAAGCAGTTCATCGACATCATCCAGTGGGAAAATCCCGACGAGGAAACCCTGGTATGGCGTTTTCCCATTGCCGACCAGGAAATCCAAAACGGCGCCAGCCTGACCGTGCGCGAGGCGCAGATGGCAATGTTTGTGGACGAAGGCAGAACCGCCGACGTATTCCCCGCCGGCCGCTACACGCTCAACACACAAACCCTGCCCATCCTGACCTACCTGAAAAACTGGGACAAACTCTTCCAATCCCCTTTCAAATCCGACGTTTACTTCTTCAACACCAAACAGCAGCTCGGCCGCAAATGGGGCACGGCGCAACCCGTTACCGTGCGCGATGCCGAATTCGGCGCGGTACAACTGCGTTCCTTCGGCATGTACAGCTACCGCATCGCCGACCCGGAAAAATTCTTTAAAGAAGTCAGCGGCGTTGTGGAAAGCTACACCGGCATACAGCTCGAACAGCAGCTGCGCAACCTCGCCGTTACCCGGCTTGCCACCGCCTTCGGCACTTCCGGCATCCCCTTCCTCGACATGGCCGCCAACCAAGTCCTGCTGTCGCAGCAACTGACCGGCCTGCTCGCGCCCGAGTTCGCCAAACTCGGCCTCACGCTGGAAAACTTCACCGTCGAAAGCATCAGCCTGCCGGAGAACATCCAACAAGCACTCGACAAAAAAATCTCCATGGGCATCGTCGGCGACATGGGCAAGTTCGCCCAATACCAAACCGCCGAGTCCATCACCATGGCGGCGCAAAACGAAGGCGGGCTGGCCGGCATCGGCGCAGGCTTGGGCGTGGGCGCAGGCATAGGGCAAACCATGGCGGGCGCAATGGCCGGCATGATGCAGCCCGCGGCAGCAGGTGCCGCCGCAGCCGCAACGGCAACCGCCGCCCCGGCTGCCGCAGAAGACCCGCAGGCCAAACTGCAAAAACTGAAAGGCCTGCTCGACGGCGGCCTGATTTCCGCCGACGACTACGAAAAAGCCAAAGCCGAGGTATTAAAACAACTCATCAATTAAACTAAACGGCGGCAAAAGGCCGTCTGAAAAACCGTTTCCTTTTTTTCAGACGGCCTCACATCACAACAAACAAACCGCAATACGCAAACAGGGTCGCCTTCCCCATCACTTCGGCGCATGAGGAAAAGCAGCATAAAGGCAGCCCGTTTGCCAACCGCCCTTCAGCGGGCAATACCGCCAAAATCCGTTTTTCAGACGGCCTCACATTCCCAAAGGCCGTCTGAAAAAAGCCGACCGACAAAACAAGGAAGCCCCGTGCCGAAACATCCGCCCACCCTGCCGCCCGAAGTCCTGACGGAAAGCAGCCGCCAAATGCTGCAACGTCTGACGCGCGAACTGGAAGCGGGCGCGGACGCATTATGGTTTGCCTGCCCGTCGCCGTACTTGGATGCCGCAAGTGGCAGGAAAGTTTCCCGCATCATACTGGCCGCCGACGTATTGCTGCTGGCGGCATGGATGCTGCCGAAAACGCCCCAGCTGTTCGGGCTGCTGATGTTATTGTCCGTTGTAGCCGCCGTATTCAACCTATTTTGGTTCGGCGGCAAAATGGCGGACAGCACCCCTGACTTATTCGACAAACCATGGGGCCGCATACCGGAAAATCCATTTTCTTTCTGCCCACAGTACTTTGTCCGCCTCGATTTGACCAACGCCCGCTTGCAACGCTACCACCACAACAAAATCGGCGAAACGCTGCAACTCGACGGCCATTTCGGCCTGTGGCTGCCCAAAGGCGGCTGCTTCGTAACGCTGACCCACGCCTCGGCCGGCGAAAAAGGCTACCTCATGATACCCGATGGCGCGGATTACACAGAAACCGCAGCCTTCTGCCGCCTGCTCTGCCAGCGGCTGGGCCTGCGCAACAACCTCGACGTCGGCAATACCCCGCCCGACGGCGGGAACGTCCGCCGCGACAAAAGCGCGAAAATCGCCGTTATCTGCATCATGGCACTGCTTGCCGCCGTCGGACTGGCCGTCATCGCCGCCGGCATTTCCCACCGCCGGCAGGAAATAACCGCGCCCGACCGCGAAATCCGCATGACGCAGGCGCAACTGAACGCCCAGTACACCTGCTTCAGAGACCGCCGCACCGGCAGCACCGTCTGCCGCCACCGCCTGATTGCCGAGGGACGCGGCGGCGAACTGCGGCAAATCGACTGCCTCGGCTTGGAAGACAGCCTGTGCGGCCGTGAACAACCGGCACGCTTCGGCCCCGCCGACCTGCGCCTGCTGAGCCGTGCGGGCACGACTTATTTGATAGAGGCCGACTACCGCCTCCCCGAAACCGGCCGCACCGCACACTTAGACAACCGTGCCGCCCTGCCCCGAACGCCGCCCGAAACGGCGGAATAACTTTTCAGACGGCCTCCTGCCGCATACAAAGAGGCCGTCTGAAAACCAAAACCGTATAATTGGCCACCCGACCGCCGGAAACCGAACCGTGAATGCCCTGCAAGCCATCGCCATCAGACTGCAAACACTGCCGACCGTCCTCGACTTCGAACAGGAAACCGCCCTGATTGCGGCCGTACAAGGCATCACGCCCGACGAAGCCGCCGCCGATTGGACAACGTTTTGCGCCGTCGTCAGCCATATCCGCGATTCACACCAAACCCACGGCATCTTCGGCGTAACACCGCAAAACCAACACATCTTCATCGGTTTTGCCGACTACCTGACACGCACTGCCCGACACACCGGACAAACCGGCGCGGCATTATGCGACGGCTTCGGCCTGACAGCGGCAGAAATCGCCGCCGCTTTCGCCGAGCCGCCTGCCGACAACCCGCCCGCCTAGGAAATACCGACCATGAGCGAACCCTTCTTCCATACCGACTGCCCAAGCTGCGGCGCACCCGTACACGCCCATTCCCCGACCTCGGTTACGCTGGTCTGCGGCTACTGCAACAGCATGTTGGTACGCCAAGACGGCGGCATCATCGACAAAGGCCGCGACTCCGCCCTGTTGGAAGACTTCAGCCCGCTGCAAATCGGCACGCGCGGCCGCTACGGTACGGCCGCGTTCAACATCATCGGCCGTTTGCAAATGCACTACGACGCGGGCGTGTGGAACGAATGGCACATCCTGTTCGACGAAGGCGGCACGGGCTGGCTGTCCGAATCCGGCGACATCTATTCTCTGACCCGCCCGCAAACCGAATCCGCACTCCGACTCCCCCCCTTCGACGACATCCGCGCCGGCTTCTCCACCCTCGACTACAACGGCAAACGCTTCATGGCCGCCGACGTGCGCCGCGTCACAATGAAACACGCCGCCGCACAAGGCGAGCTGCCGTTTGAATTCAACCGCGACATCGAAAGCCGAACCGCAGACTGGCGTTGCGAAAACCTCTTCCTCACCACCGACTACGGCGACGACCCACCGTCCCTCTACACCGGCAACACCGTCAAACTCGACGACCTGCAACTGGAAAACCTGCGCACCGAAGACCAAATCGCCGCCGGTGCAGGCCGTCTGAAAGGCACGCGCCAATCCGAAAACTGCCCCAACTGCGGCTCGCCCGTACACTGGGTGGACGGATTGGCCAACAACATCCTCTGCCCGAGCTGCGGCAGCGACCTGGAAGCCGTCGACGGCACAGTCGAACTCATCGAAGCCGACGCCATGCGCGCCGCCCAGCAAAAAGCACTCACCCTGCCCGTCGGCAGCAAGGGCAAACTGCGCGGCCGCAACTACATCGTCATCGGCGCGGTGCACAAAGAAGAACTCGACGCCCAAACCGCCTTCGACCTGATGTACGCCTTCAAACGCCCCACCGGCGTCGTCCCCGAAGGCTATTGGCGCGAATACCTGCTCTACCATCCGACCTCAGGCAGCTTCCTCTGGCTGATAGAATCCGACAGCGGCTGGGAAATCGCCCAAACCCTCCACGACTGGCCGCGCCTCGACCGCCACGGCCAGCCCCAGGGCGGCGACAAACTTTATGACTACGGCAGCCGTGTCGGCTATGCTGCCGGCGCGTTCTACTGGCACATCCGCCACCGCGACCTTACCTTTCACAGCGACTACAAAAGCGGCAAAGGCAAAATCGGCTCCGAACTGTCCGTACACGAAATCGCCTGGAGCCGCAGCGAACCCGTCGGCAAACGCGAAATCGCCGAAGCCTT
Organism: Neisseria sp. P0008.S010; assembly: GCF_051962715.1. NCBI lineage: Bacteria > Pseudomonadati > Pseudomonadota > Betaproteobacteria > Neisseriales > Neisseriaceae > Neisseria > Neisseria sp. P0008.S010. The sequence continues at coordinate 13,580 of NZ_JBQCVA010000025.1, read as the reverse complement.
CGGCCTGCCGGCGGCCGCGATGAACACCCTGTCCGGCGACAACCGGCAAACCCCGTCGGGCATCGTCTGGATTACCCTCGCCCTCCTGTGCGTCCTCAACCTGCCCGCCTTCCTCTACGGCGACGGCGAATGGACAGCAACCACTGTCGGCATCGCGGGCTTTTATCTCTATAACTTCGGCATGGCATCGGAAGACGGCGCAGTCCCTTCGCTCTCGCGCTTCCTCACCGTCAGCCTGATAGTCGTCTCACTGGCCACCGGCCTGAACTATATGTTTTCCGACACCGGCAGCAGCGGTTACAGCGGCTACAGCAGCGGCAGCCATTACGGCGGCAGCTTCTCCGGAGGCCACAAATGACCCGCATCCTCAGCCGCCACGGCCTGCTTGACCTTTACGGCTGCAACCCCGCCCTCCTGCGCGACGAAGGCCGTCTGAAAACCATCCTTACCGCCGCCGCCGAAGCCGCGCAGGCCACCGTGCTCGACAGCCGCTTCCACACCTTCGGCGGCGCGGGCGGCGTAACCGGCGTACTGCTGTTGGCCGAATCGCACATCAGCATCCACACCTGGCCGGAATACGGCTTCGCCGCCGTCGATGTCTTCCTCTGCGGCCGGATGCCGTCTGAAAACGCCCGCCGCGTCCTTGAGGAAGCACTGGGCGCGGAACGCGCGGAATGGCGGAACATCCCGCGCGGCAATGCCGCATCCGTTGCCGGAAACCCGCTTTCAGACGGCCTCCCGGCCGAAAAGGCCGTCTGAAAGCGCGGCTTCGGCGAAGTTCAAGCCCAAGCATCCCGGCCGAAGGTGTAAAATTGTTGATAATTTTACCTTTCATGTTTATATTGCGTGCCGTCCCATTTTCCCGCCATTTCAGGAGCAGACCATGTCCGTCAAAGACGTTATCAAACTGATAGAAGAACACGAAGCCCGCTTTGTCGATTTGCGTTTTACCGACACCAAAGGCAAACAGCACCACTTCACCATTCCCGCCCGCATCGTATTGGACGACCCCGAAGAATGGTTTGAAAACGGCCAGCCGTTCGACGGCTCCTCCATCGGCGGCTGGAAAGGCATCCAGGCTTCCGACATGCAGCTGCGCCCCGACCCCGCGACCGCCTTCATCGACCCCTTCTTCGACGACGTTACCGTCGTGCTGACCTGCGACGTCATCGACCCCGCCAACGGACAAGGCTACGACCGCGACCCGCGCTCCATTGCCCGCCGCGCCGAAGCCTATCTGAAATCCTCAGGCATCGGCGACACCGCCTTCTTCGGCCCCGAACCCGAATTCTTTGTTTTCGACGGCGTCGAATTTGAAACCGACATGCACAAAACCCGCTACGAAATCACCTCCGAAAGCGGCGCATGGGCAAGCGGCCTGCATCTGGACGGCCAAAACACCGGCCACCGCGCCGGCGTAAAAGGCGGCTACGCACCCGTCGCACCCGTGGACGCAGGTCAGGATTTGCGTTCGGCCATGGCGAATATTCTGGAAGAAATCGGCATCGAAGTCGAAGTCCACCACGCCGAAGTCGGCACCGGCAGCCAAATGGAAATCGGCACCCGCTTCAACACGCTGGTGCGCCGTGCCGACCAAACGCAGGACATGAAATACGTCATCCAAAACACCGCGCACAACTTCGGCAAAACCGCCACCTTCATGCCCAAACCCATCATGGGCGACAACGGCAGCGGCATGCACGTCCACCAATCCATCTGGAAAGACGGTCAAAACCTGTTTGCAGGCGACGGCTACGCCGGCCTGAGCGACACCGCGCTTTACTACATCGGCGGCATCATCAAACACGCCAAAGCCCTGAACGCGATTACCAATCCGTCCACCAACTCCTACAAACGCCTCGTGCCGCATTTTGAAGCACCGACCAAACTGGCCTATTCCGCCAAAAACCGCTCGGCCTCCATCCGCATCCCGTTTGTAAACAGCGTGAAAGCCCGCCGCATCGAAGCCCGCTTCCCCGACCCGACCGCCAACCCCTACCTGGCCTTTGCCGCCCTGCTGATGGCCGGTTTGGACGGTATCCAAAACAAAATCCATCCGGGCGACCCCGCCAGCAAAAACCTCTACGACCTGCCGCCCGAAGAAGACGCGCAAGTGCCCGCAGTCTGCGCATCGCTGGAAGAAGCACTGGCCGCCCTCAAAGCCGACCACGAATTCCTGCTGCGCGGCGGCGTATTCAGCAAAGACTGGATAGAAAGCTACATTGCCTTCAAAGAAGAAGACGTACGCCGCATCCGCATGGCGCCGCACCCCTTGGAATTCGAAATGTATTACAGCCTGTAAAACAAACGGCAGCCCGAACACACGGGCTGCCTTATTTGCAATAAGGCCGTCTGAAAAACGGTTTTCAGACGGCCTCAATAGATATAGTGAATTAAATTTAAATCAGGACAAGGCGACGAGCCGCAGACAGTACAGATAGTACGGCAAGGCGAGGCAACGCTGTACTGGTTTAAATTTAATTCACTATAAAATAGCACGGAGTCCCCATGACCACATTGGCCAACAAAAAACTCGCCGTCCTCATCGACGCCGACAACGCCCCCGCCGACATCATCGACCGCCTGCTCGAAGAAATCGCCAAATACGGCATCGCCAGCGTCAAACGCATCTACGGCGACTGGAGCCACGGCCTTTCCAAATGGAAAGCCGCCCTCCTACCCCACGCCATCATCCCCGTCCAACAATTCGCCTACACCAAAGGCAAAAACGCCACCGACATGGCCCTAGTCATCGACGCAATGGATTTGCTCTACAGCGGCAACTTCGACGGCTTCTGCATCGTATCCAGCGATTCCGACTTCACCCGCCTGGCCAGCCGCCTGCGCGAAAGCGGCCTGACCGTATACGGTTTCGGTGAAAAGAAAACGCCCGAAGCCTTCCGCAAAGCCTGCGACAAATTCGTCTACACCGAAATCTTCCGTCCCGAAAAACAACGCCAGGAAAAAGAGAAAAACAACGGCAAAAACCACCCTGCCGCCGAAGAATCCGCCGCCGCACCCGACGCGCTGCCCCTGCTCAAACGCGCCGTGCGCGAAAACGCCGACGACCTCGGCTGGGCCAACCTCGGCCCCATCGGCAGCTACATCAGCAAAATCAACCCCGATTTCGACTCCAGGCTTTACGGCTACGGCAAACTCTCCGACCTCATCAAATCCTTCGACATCTTCGAACACCGCACCGACAACAACCAACTCCAAGTCCGCCGCAGCAAACCCGCCGACAAGCCCGCGGAAAAACCGGCGGAAAGGCCGTCTGAAAACCCCGCCGCAGCCAATCAGACGGAAGAAACCGTTTCAGACGGCCACAACGCCGCACCGAAACGCAAAACGCGCGGCAAAAAATCAAACCAAGCCAAAAACGAAAACGCCGCACCCGCCCAAACGGCAGACACCGCACAGCCGGCACCGGCCAAACCCGAACCCGCCGCCAAAAACAGCAAACTGCCCGTTACCCGCATCATCGCCACCGTACAGCAGGCCGTCGAAGCGGCTGCCGACGAACAAGGCTGGGCGCGGTTGGGCGACGTATCGAAACAACTGGCCGCACAAGGCACCGACCCGCAGCAATACGGCTTTGAAACCATCCGCAACCTCATCCACGCCATCTACGCCGACTGGCTGGAAATCAAAAAAGCCGGCCGCGGCGAACGCCTGCGGATTAACAAACGCTTTACCGCCAAAGGCTGAACGGAAAACCACCTTCCGTTTCAAAGCAGGGTACAATCTACCGCCAAACCATCCAAAGAAGAGGCCGTCTGAAAACCGCAAATCGTTTTAACTTCGTTGAAGCTGCGCTTTCAGACGGCCTTCCGACCATTCCCAAACCACCTATTCCCGCCCATACGGCAATAGCGGCAAACCTAAAATGACCACCCTGCATATACAACCCCAAAACCCGACATTCTGCATCGCACTATTGGCATTAGGCCTGCTGACTGCAATAAAGTCGAACAGCATTCCGCCCGAAGCCGGCATTTGGACATTGCGGCTGCCGAAAAATTACCGTCAAATCCTGCCCTACTGCACGCCGGAATTACAGAACATCATCGAATGTTTCGACGAATTAGACGCACTGTCCCAACTCGACACCGTGGCATACACACAAACCATAAACCGCCTGATCGGCGATTTGCAGCACATCTTGGCAGAACACACGGAACAATATGAATTGCATCTGACCATCAGCGCATCAGACAAATAAACCCGCCCGACCTTATCCCGATGCAAGCCGATCCACTATAATGGAAGCCGTCTGAAAAAACGATTGACAATAAAATCCAGCCGAAAGACCAAGCACATGACCCAAACCCCGCAAAAATACGCCCGCAGCCTGCACGCACCCATCAGCTTGGGCACAACTTCAGACGACCGCTTTATGCCTCGCGGCTACCTCGCGCATTTCGCTACTCTGCCGCAATTGGTATTGACCGAAAAGCTGGACGGGCAAAACAACTGCTTCGCCGCCCACGGTCTTTATGCCCGCAGCCATGCCGCCCCCACCCAACATCCGTGGGACAAACCGCTGCTGCAACGCTGGCAGCACATCAAAGACGACTTGGGTGACCTCGAACTTTTCGGCGAAAACATGTACGGTATCCACTCCATCGCCTATTCGCAGTTGGAAAGCTATTTTTACCTGTTTGCCGTCCGTCGCGGCGGACATTGGCTGTCGTGGGAAGAAGTCAAATTCTATGCCCAGCTTTTCGACTTCCCCACAGTCCCCGAACTTCCCATCGTGCAGCCGCTTGCCGACTTCACCCAAAAATACGCCGATGAAGACACCGCCTTAGCGCAATGGCTGACCGCCAATTTGGGCGCAACATGGACAGACAGCGTGCAAACCGCAGGCAAACTCGGCGGCTACGACCCGAAAACAGGCGAAGCATGCAGCGAAGGCTTCGTCATCCGCAACGCCGCTGATTTTGCCACCAACAACGGTAACCTGCCCGTACAGTCCAACGAGTTTGACAACCTCTTCAAACTCGTTCGCGCCAAACACGTTAAAACCGATGTGCATTGGACAAAAACTTGGAAACCCGCCCGCCTTATCGATTATGATAAATACCATTGGCAAAGCTGGCAGTTTCAGACGACCTGAAGTCAAACCATCCAATAATAAGAAAGACCACCATGTGGACATTCCCCCACTACACACCCGGCAAACTCCCCGACTGGCAAGCCTTGGAACGCCGCTTCGGCTGGTTTGCCGACATGAAAAACGTGCCACAGGATCCTGAATGGCACGCGGAAGGCGATGTATTCATCCATACCAAAATGGTATGCGAAGCCCTGCTGCAACTGCCCGAATTTCAAGCACTCGGCGAGCAGGAGCAACATATCTTGTTTGCCGCCGCCATGTTGCACGACGTAGAAAAACGCAGCACTACCAAGTGCGAAATCCAAGACGACAAAGAGCGGATCGTATCGCCGCACCATGCCAAAAAAGGCGAATACACCGCCCGCACCTTGCTTTATACCGAACTTGCCGCGCCATTCGCCGTGCGCGAAGCAATAGCCAAACTCGTGCGCCTGCACGGGCTGCCGCTGTGGGCAATCAACAAACCGAATCCGGAACGCGCCGCCATCTCTGCTTCTTTGCAGGTCGATACCGCCCACCTCGCCATGCTTGCCAAAGCCGACGTTCTAGGTCGCATCTGCCGCGACCAACAGGATATCCTGCTGCGCATCGATTTGTTCCGCGAGCTGTGTGAAGAAAACGGCTGCTGGGGTAAAGCGCGCGATTTCGTCAGTGATTACGGCCGCTATCTTTACCTTAACGGCCGCAGCGACATGCCCGATTACCAACCGTTTGACGACCGAACCTTTGACGTATACGCCATGTGTGCCATAGCAGGCAGTGGCAAAGACAGTTACATCAGGCAACACCTTGCCCATCTGCCCATGTTGTCGCTGGACGACATCCGCCGCGAGCGCAAACTCGACCCCGCCGACCCGAAGCACACCGCCGAAGCCGTGCGCTTGGGTAAAGAGCAGGCAAAAGAATACCTGCGCGCCCGCACGTCATTTGTCTTCAACGCCACCAACCTCAACCGCGACCTGCGCAGCAAGTGGCTGCCTATGTTCGCCGACTACGGCGCGCGGGTACACCTGATTTATTTGGAAGTGCCTTACACGCAATTGCTGTCGCAAAACCGTAACCGCGAACATTCCGTGCCGAATGATGTGATACACCGCATGATCAATAAGCTGGAAATTCCCGATTACAGCGAAGCGCATACGGTGGATTTTGTGGTTGGAAATTGAATATTGAGGCCGTCTGAAAAACACCTCCGCCCATCCCGATAACTGAAAACAAATAATATGCACATCACACGCAAACACCTTTTCAAATTCTTACGCCAAGCCTTTGCAATGGCGGCAACCTTCATCATCGTCAGCCTTGTCCTAGACTGGTGGCGCGCGCCGAATGTGCCGCCCGGTGCGGCCGCTTTGCCGCTGCAAACCATACAGGGGCGGCAAACCACGCTGGCCGAAGTCGGCGGAAACCGTACCGCCGTGCTGTATTTCTGGGGCTCTTGGTGCGGTATCTGCCGCCATACTTCGCCTGCGGTAGACAAACTGTCGCGCCAAGGCATTCCGGTAATCGGCGTGGCTTTGCGCTCCGGCAGCGATGAAGAAGTGGGCGCATATCTGAAAACGCACGGCTGGCAGTTTGATACGGTAAACGATGCCGACGGCGCATGGTCGGGGCAATGGCAGGTTCGGGTAACGCCGACCATCGTTTTGGTGAAAAACGGCCACGTGCGCCACAGCACGACGGGACTGTCCGGCTATTGGGGTTTGCGCACGCGTATCGGATTATTGGATTTGCTCGATTCTTGAGCATCAGGCAACCAAAAAAGGCCGTCTGAAACCCGATTTCAGACGGCTTTTTTTGGTTTTCCGCATCCTTTTTGCCCATCATCCCCCTGCAAAAACACGAAGCCGACGGCAACGGACGAACAACCGGCGCAACGACAAAACATCAGGCCGTCTGAACATTTTTCAGACGGCCCCTTATCCTTACTTCGGCGTATAACGTCCCGCCATCGCTTTATACACCATATTTTCGTATTTCAGCGTTTCGTACCGCTGGTTCAGTACGTTTTGGGCGGAGCTGTATTCCGTGTTCAGCGCTTCGAGCCAGTCTTTCAGCTCGTTTTTGCCGTGTTGGTAGCGCACTTGGTAGTAGCGGCTGTTTTTCTTGTCCAAGGCGTAACGCTGCTCTTGGTTGTTAAGTGCGGCTTGGGCGTTTTGGTAGGCGAGGTAGTTGGTGTTGACTTCGTTCAGCGCGGTGGTCAGGGCTTTTTCAAAGTTGAGTTTGGCGCTGTCGAAATTGGCTTGGGCGGTTTTGTCTTTCCACTTCATGGTCTGCCAGTTGAGGAACGGCAGATTGATGGTGGCGGAGCCGCCCAGCAGCGGGATATTGAACGCGCTCTTGGCTTTTTCAGACGACGTGCTCAAGCTCGCGCCCAATGTAATCGAGGGATACCAACTGCGTTTTTGCGCTTTAACGGACTGGAGCGAGGATTGCAGGCGGTATTCGGCGGCGCGCAGGTCGGGGCGGTTCGCCAACACGGTAATCGGTACGTCGAGGTTCACGCCTTTGACGGACGGTAGGCGGAATTGCGCGGGGTCGGCGGCGATGGCTTCGTTCGGCTTGAGGTTGAGCAGGTTGCGTAAAACCTGTTTTTGCGTGTCGAGGCTGCTTTTCAGGGAAATCAGGTTGTTTTGCGCACTCAACAGCGATTGTTTCGCCTGCGTCGGCTGGCTGGAATCGGCTCTGCCGTAGCGGAACTTGGCTTCGGCAATGCGGTTGATTTCCTGATATTGCTTGAGTGATTTTTGCGCCAATTCAATGGTTTCGTTGAGATAGGCGATGTTGAAATAGGCGTCGGCGACATTATTGATCAAAGTCAGGCGCGTGTTTGCCATATCCTGCCGCGTGGCTTGGTATTCCCACACTTGCGCGTCGGCGGTGGCACTGAGTTTGCGCCACAAATCCAATTCGTAGCTCAAACCGAGCTGGCTGCTGAAGGTGTTGCCGTGGCTGCCGGTTTTCAGGTTTTTGGATGTGGACGCACTCAACGAGCCGCTGAACGACGGCACCAAATCCGCGCCCAAAATATTCGCCTGATACAAGGCTTTATTGACGCTGATGGCCGCCTGTTTCAAATCGATATTGTTTTCCAAAGCCTGCGCCATCAAGGCATTGAGCTGCCGGCTTTGGTAGATTTCCCACCAGTTGCCGTTCACGTCGTAGCGTTCGGCGGTTTCCGCCGCGCTCATCACCTGCCCCGTCGATTCGAGCGTGAGGTTTTTGTCGGTGCTGTGGACGGCGCACGCGCTTAAGGCAAGGGCGAGCGACAGGGATAAGGCCGTCTGAAAAAAAGGTTTTGTCTGCATGTTGTGTCTTTCGGTTTAAGGTTTCAGACGGCATGGAGGGTTGGTTGGGATGTCGTCTGAACAATATTGGAAGTGCCATTTGCCGTCATTCCCGCGCAGGCGGGAATCTAGAGGTTTGAAATTGCATCATCCCCAAATATTCTTTAAATGCCAAGGTCTAGATTCCCGCCTGCGCGGGAATGACAGGCATGGGTGCTTTTATTTGAATCCACTATGTTTATCGGCTAAAAACGCTTTTCGCTGTTCCGTAAAATGCCACCACGGCTTTGGTTCGTTCCCCTGCATAAAATCAACCAGCGACAGAAAAATGTCGATCATGCAGGGATCGTGTCGGGTTGCGGTCAGGCTGCACAGGCGGTCGTACATTTCGTAAGCGTCCTGCCCCGCCAAATCCTGCGGCTGCGTGATGCCGAGCAAAGCCAAATCCTCCGCCACGGCTTTGCCGACATTGGGCAGGTCGGTCAATGTATTCAGCTTGCTTCGTTGTACTTTGTCGGGATTCATGTTTTACCCTTTGTTTTGAAGGCCGTCTGAAAACCTGCAACCGGATGTATCAACTTGTTTTCGCGGGCGAAGCCCGCGCTACTTTCGCTGCCGTCATTCCCGCGCAGGCGGGAATCCAGAAGTTGGGGATAGCTGTCATCCCTAAGCATTTCTGAAAACTTGAGATCTGGATTCCCGCCTACGCGGGAATGACGGCAAAGGCATTTCTTATTTGAGTTTATGTCGGATACAAGTATCCGACCGGCTTTGTTTCAGACGGCCTCTTCCCACTTAAAAAGGCCGTCTGAAACCTTAATCCTTAGACAAGGCATCAATCGGATTAAGCTTGGAGGCTTTGTTGGCGGGCATAAAACCGAACGCTACGCCGATGGCGGTGGAACAGACAACCGCGCCGATGACGGAGCCGATGGAAATTTCCATCGGAAATTCGGTGACGAAATGGTTGAACACAAGGCTGATGGCCGTGGACAGCCCTACTCCGACCAAACCGCCGATAATACAGATTAAGACTGCTTCAATCAGGAATTGTTGCAGGATGTTGTTGCGCCGCGCGCCAATCGCCATGCGCACGCCGATTTCTTTGGTGCGCTCGGTTACGGACACCAGCATGATGTTCATCACGCCGATACCACCGACCACTAATGAAATCAAGGCGATGGAGGAAATCAGCAGCTTCATCGTGCCAGTGGTGCTTTCAACCATCTGCTTGATGCTGTCGCTGTTGTTCATGAAAAAGTCTTCCGTACCATGCCGCGTTTTGAGCAGCTCGGTCAGTCCTTTTTCGGCGACTTGGGTGTTGGCGTCGTCTTTGATTTTGACGGTAATCGAGTTGGTGTAGCTCTCGCCGGTGATTTGGTGCATCACGGCCGTATAGGGCGACCAAAGCATCAATACGTCGGCGTTGCCGAAGGAGTTTTCTTCTTTTTGCATCACGCCGATGACGGTCAGCGGGCGTTTTCTGAAAAGAATTGTTTTACCCAAAGGATCGGTGTCTTCACCAAAAAGTTTGTTTTTGGTGTTTTGGTCAATCACGACGACTTGCGCGTCTTCTTTCACATCGCCCTCGTCAAACAGGCGACCTGATTCCAGCTTCAGCCCGCGCACGTCAAAATATTGTTCGCCCACGCCGTACAGCGAGGCGGTCAGGTCGGTGTTGCGGTAGGTCAGCGTGCCGCCGGAGGTCGTCTGCGGCGTGGCGGAAGCGACGTAGCTTTGTTTGGCGATGACTTTGGCGTCGTCAATGGTCAGGGTTTTAATCCTGCCGCTGCGCCTGTCGCCGAAGCCGCGCCCAGGAAAGATGCTGATGGTGTTCGTCCCCATCGCGCTGATGTCTGCGAGGATTTTTTTCTCGGAACCGTTGCCCAAAGCGACGACGGACACGACCGAGGCAATGCCGATGATGATGCCGAGCATGGTCAGGAGCGAACGCATTTTGTGCGCCATAATCGCCTGCACCGACATTTTGAAGGCTTCGACAAATTGGTCGTAATAAAACAGCCACGAAGATTTTTCTTTGATGCGTTCGATTTTGCTTTCAGGGATTTCGGGATTTTTTGAACTGTCGGAGATGATTTCGCCGTCGCGGATTTCGATGATGCGGTTGGCGATGGCGGCGATACCGGGATCGTGCGTCACCATAATCACGGTATGCCCTTCTTTATGCAGCTTTTGGATGATTTCGATCACATTTTTGCCGCTGGCGGTATCGAGTGCGCCGGTCGGTTCGTCGGCAAAGATGATTTCACCGCCGTTCATCAGGGCGCGGGCGATGGAGACGCGCTGTTGCTGACCGCCGGAAAGTTCGCTGGGTTTGTTGCCTTCCTTGCCTTCCAAACCCAAGTCCTGCAACAGTTTTTCCGCACGATTAGAACGCTCTTTGCCGCCCATACCCATATACACGGCAGGCAGGGCAACGTTGTCCCGCGCCGTCAGCGAGCCTAACAAGTTGTAGCGTTGGAAAATAAAGCCGAAGCGTTCGCGCCGCAATGCCGCCAGTTCGTCCGGCTCCATTTTGGCGGTTTCGATGCCGTCGATTTGATACGAACCTGAAGTCGCGCTATCCAAACAGCCGAGGATGTTCATCAGCGTGGATTTGCCCGAACCGGACTGCCCGATGATGGCGACGAAATCGCCCTTCTCTATCGACAGGCTGACATCTTTCAAAACATGAACACGGTTCGCGCCGCTGCCGAAGTAGCGGTTGATGTTTTTACATTCGATTAAGCTCATAAGTGTTTCCGACCGATAATTATGTATGGAGTGGAAAGGCCGTCTGAAAGGGGATTTTGCTAAGAAACAAAACTTTCAGACGACCTGTTGCCTATTTATCTCGGCGGACCCTGCATGGCGCGTTGTGCCGCTTCAGCCTGCTCCGCCGCGCTCATTTCCGACATCACCACCTTGTCGCCTTCTTTCAACCCGCTTTTCACTTCGGTATTCATACTGTCTTTCAAACCGACCGTAATCTCGCGTTCCGAAGCTTTACCGTCCGCGCCCAAAACACTGACAAACGATTTGCCGTCGTGTTTTTTAATCGTCAGCGTCGGCACGAGCAAAACGTTTTTCACACTATTGATTTCAATCGTGTTCTGTGTCGTCATACCGATGGAAAGTTTGCCGTCGGGATTAGGCACCAAAGCGCGGGCGTAGTAGTAAATCGCATTGGAAGTCGTGTCCGTGCTGGTGGTGTAGCTGCCCAGCGACATCGTGGTCAAACCCGGATCGACGCTGTCGAGCTTCGCCTTAATCGGCGTATCCGGTTCGGACAAAATCGTAAACGAAATATCCTGCCCCGCCTTCACCTTCGTAATATCGCCTTCGGCAATCTGCATTTTGTTCAACATCGTATCCAGATTCGCCAACTGGATAATCGTCGGCGTGGACTGCACCGCGTTCACGGTCTGCCCCTCTTCCACAGGAATCGCCACCACCGTACCGTCCATCGTCGCAACAATGCGGGTATAGCCCAATTCCGACTCGGCAGTATTGATGGAGATTTTGGTTTGTTTGATGGAAGCCTTCAGCTCGGCAACATTCGCCTTAGCCGCAGCCAACGCGTCCTGCGCGCTTTCCAAATCCTCTTTGGACGTCGCGTTTTCCTTCCATAAAGCCGCTTCGCGCTTGTATTTCTTCTCCGCACTGTTCAGCGCAATTCCGGCAGAAACCAATTTCGCCTGATACGTTTCCAGCTTGGATTTTTCCGTATTCAGCGTGTTCACCTGAGTAGTCGAATTGATTTCCGCAATCAAATCGCCCTTTTTAACCTGCTGTCCGAGCTTGACGTACAGCTTCTTAATCTGCCCCGAAGCCTGCGCGCCCACCGACACCAAGTTCGACGGCGAAATCTCGCCCGTAGCGGATACCGTCTGGCTGATGTCGCCGCGTTTGACCGTTTCCGTGATGTAAGAAGTTTGAGGTTCGGGCTGGAAATAAGACCATACGCTATAGGCTGCAACCAATGCGACTGCCGGAATCGCAATCCATTTCACAGTTTTTTTCATCATTGACAACTGCTTTCTTCCAAATTCGGTTTAGATTTAAGAAAAACGGCAGAAAGTGTACTGTAAAGCCTGAAGGCAGCCAAGCAGCCAAACCACGCAAGAACCTTATTACCTCATTGTCTCAAAAGTATTTTTACTTTTTTTGATTTACACGAAGCCGAATAACTTTACATATAACACAATGATACCGCTTACATAGCGCATCCATATGCCGGCCGATAGATACGATGCTTAAGGCATTTCCGTTGTTTCACTGCAACGGAAACGGATTTTTCAATACGCCGATTATCACTCAAAAAAACCGCCTGTCATCAACTTATCTGTACAAGCCCTAAACTAAACGGAAATTCGCTATACTTACACAGTTGCACTGCAACAGGTCAGCCTAATACATCACATTAAACGGCGGCTTTCACATTACAGGTTGAAACATGATGAACAAACATTCTCTACGCGGCTTCACTTTGATTGAAGCACTAATTGCCGTTGCCATTGTGGCCATTCTTGCTGCAATCGCCCTTCCTTCTTACGACCGGTTCGTCCGCAGTTCGCGCTTGGAAAATGCCCGTGCCGATTTGTTGAACAATGCACAGCGATTAGAGCGCTATTATGCTCAAAATCGTAAATTTTCTGATTTCCCTGCCAGCGAGTTGAAAAACGATAATCGTTTTTTCACCATTGAGGGTTCTTACGAAGCTAACCATTTTACTTTAACAGCCAAACCCAACAGCACCAGCAACAGCAGCGAAAACCGTTTCCTACAATTAGATGAAAACGGTACCGTCCTTATCTGCGAGGCCGCTAATGACTGCGTAATGTATTGATAAAATTATCCTTTACAAATCATACCAAATACATAATACTGCCGATTCGCTTCTACTCATTTTAAAAAGGGAAGAATATGAATCGGCAGTATTCCATTTCCGGCTTCAGTTTGTATGAAATATTGTTTGCCGTTGCTATAACGGCTGTTTTGGCTGCCATTGCCCTGCCTACCTATCAGCGTTATGTCAAAGACGCCCGATTAAAACAGGCGGCTTCGGCCTTGCAGGACAATGCACATGCACTCGAACAATAGACCTCTTGCGAAAATATTCATCCCATCGCATTAATCAGTCCTGCAATCAGATTTACCCTTAACCCGAACCG
>NZ_JBQCVA010000024.1:0-33715 GCF_051962715.1 Neisseria sp. P0008.S010 | reverse complement strand
CCGCATATTTCGATTTCAAACGTGGGCGGGTTTATCCAGTATTCCACGTCTCCCCCTGCCTGTTTGCGGTAGCCCGCGTGGTCGTGGTTGGTGTAGTGGGTGTCCCAGTCGCTGAATCTCATGCCGTGGGCGTGTATGCTCATGAAGGCTTCGGCCTGCCCGATAATGGCTTGGTCTTCGTATTTGCCGCTGCCCGCCCGTCCGTGCCAGTCTTCAAAGCATTGTTTGATAGCAGTAAAACCGCTGCCTATCGGTAACGGTATCAGGCGGGCACGGGCGGCAAGTTCCAGCGCGGCGGCGGTGGCGGCTAGGCGCAATGCTACGGTTCGTGCCTGTCCGTTCAATGCGGGCAGGGTCTGCATGAAGTCGTCCTGCAAGGTGCGGGCGGTCTGTACGGTTTCGGGGTTGTCCTGTAGCGGAATGCCGTTTTCTCATGGTTAGCCCCCCTGTCGGTTATCGGCCAGCTTTTGCAGGTAGCCTTCAAGCTCCGATTGCAGCCAGCCCGTGGCGTTGGCCGATACCTTTACGGGCTTTGGAAAATCGGGGCGGAATTGTTTGTGTTTGGGGTTGTTCCAGTTCCAAACGGTAGATAGGGAAACGCCGAACATGGCGGCGGTCTGTTTGGGTCGGATAATGGCGGGTTGCATGGTTTGATATGCCTTTCTATCGGGTTACACGATAGGCGGCATTGTGGTTTGGGCGGGCAGGTGCGGCGGCTTGTATCGGTGCAGTAAGTAGGAAAAAAATAGCCGCCCATTGTTTCAGGCGGCCTTTAATGGCGGGGAATACGTTGTTTGGGTTACGGGCTTTGTATCTGTTTCAGGGCTTGGCGGTATCGTTCGCGCAAATAGTCGCTATACCACTGCATCATCTCCCGCCGTTCGCCCATGCAGTCCGCCCTGTTGTATGCCGCCCTGATACGGTCTTCCTCCACATGGGCTAATTGCCGTTCGATTGCGTCGGGATTGAAGCCCTGCTCGTTCAGGATGCTGCTCGCAAGGGCACGGAAGCCGTGCGGGGTAGCCCTGCCCTTGTAGCCCATGCCGTTCATGATTTTGCCCAGTGTGTTTTCACTGATAAAGCCTTCCGCCTTGGTGCGGCTCGGAAAGAGATAGGGGGTATGCCCCGTGATTTCCCGCAGTTCGGCCAACAGTTCAAGCGGCCAGTCTGCCAGCGGTATGACGTGCGGCGGTTTCGGTGCGGTCTTTTCGTGCTTCATTCGTTCGGCGGGTATCGTCCATGTGGCCGCCTGAAAGTCTATTTCCTCCCATTTGCCGCCCCTTAGTTCGGTATTGCGGACAAATACCAGCATGATTAACAGCAGGCCGATTCTGTTTGAATGCTCCACGTCTGCCAGCATCAGGCGGCGGTAAAACTCCGTCAGTTCTTCACGCGGCAGGGCGGGGCGGTTGGTTGCGGGTTTGGGCGGGATATACTGCCGCAATATGCGGGCGGGGTTTGATTCCGTGATTTCAAGCATGGCGGCATAGTCGAAAACCGCCGCCGCCCATTCCCTGATTTTTTCGGCGGTGTTATGCACGCCCCGCGTCATGATGCCGTCCAGCAGGGCTTTGATATGGGTTACCCTGATTTCCTGTATCGGCATTGCGCCGATGGCGGGGAATACTTCGGCTTCCAAATACCGAAGCACGCGGGCGGCGTGGTTCTCTTTCCAGCGGCGCAGGTTGGCGGCGTGCCATTGTCGGGATAAATGCTCAAAGGTGTTTAGGGCGGCGGCTTTGCGTTCTTCCTTTTCCTGTTGCTTGGCCGCGCCGGGGTCTTGGCCGTCTGAAAGCAGGCAGCGGGCGTTCTCGGCGGCTTGGCGGGCTTCGGAAAGGGAAACGGCGGGATATTTGCCGATAGTCAGTGTTTTTTCTTTGCCGCCTATGCGGTATTTCAGGCGGAAGATTTTGCCGCCTGCGGGGGTAACTTCAAGATACAGGCCGCCGCCGTCAAACAGTTTGGCTTTCTTTCCTGCTTCGGTCGGCTTGGCGTTTCTAATTTGGCGGTCGTTTAGGGGCATTTTGGGGGTATGTTTTCGGGGGTATTTTCAGATGCCCCCAAATATACCCCCAGTTTTCGCTTTACTCAATTACACGGCAATAGGCGGGATTGGACAATCAGGAAGTGGCAAGCAGGATGGCAATCGGCCTGCAAACCCCGTGGTTATTGGATTTGGTTTATGGCGTTAGACGGTATTAGACAAAAAAATAACTGCCCGAAAGCAGTTAGATTTTACAGTATGGTGCGGACGGAGAGACTCGAACTCTCACACCTCTCGGCGCCAGAACCTAAATCTGGTGCGTCTACCAATTTCGCCACGTCCGCGTTGTAAGAGAAGGCGCGATTATACGGAAAATGAGCCGATTTGCAAATCAGATTGTATCCGTTTACCGTTTGGCTTGAAAATTTGCCGAAACGGGCTATATTGTCGGCTAGTGTTTTCGGCCGTCTGAAACGGTTTCAGACGGCCTGTTTTTATTGAAAGAATTTTGAATATGTCTGAAGTATTGGTGCGCGATTATCTGCAAACGCAGGGTTTGAAGCTGGCAGCAAGTGATGTGGCCGTGGCCCGTTTGGCGGCGGAAACAGTGATGAACATGGGGCAGGCCGAGATAGATAGGTCTGTATTGTGGGGCAATGGAAACGAGGCTTGTGCGGCCGACTATTTTACATGCGATGAAATGACGGAGCAGATTTTAAAACAGATTTTTATGGCTTTGGATTCCACCTGGGAGCAATCGGCGGCGAAATCGGCGGCGGTGTATGTGCTGCTGCCCGAGCAGGCAGGCTTGCTGCGGCTGTCGCAGCAGGGGCGGCCGGTTGAAGCCTTATTGAAGTTGGACGAAGAGGCAGAAGCGGCTTATCTGCCGAGCCGTACGGCTAACCGGGGCTGGTTGAATTTGGTTGAAGATACTGCCCGTTGGTTGGAGGCCGGTGAAATTTCGGGCGAGCATAATGCGCGGAACGGCAGTCAGATGTCGCTGCCCGTCTGTTTGGAAAACGGCCGTGTTTTGGGCGTGATTCAGGTGGAAGCGGCACAAAAAAACGGCTTCGATGAAACGGCACAGGCATTGTGGGTGGCATTGGCTTTGGCTTTGGCGGCACCGTTGGCCGCCTTGCTGGGTGCGGGAGACGAGGATGAGTAAATTGAATTTTGTCGCCGCCTGCCGCCTGCCGACCGAATGGGGCGTGTTTACCCTGCACGGTTTTGAGGATGAAAACGGACAGGAACATGTAGTATTGACGATGGGAGATGTTTCAGACGGCCTTCCGGTACTGGCACGGGTGCATTCCGAATGTCTGACCGGAGATGCACTGTTCTCGCGCAAGTGCGACTGCGGCCCGCAGCTTCAGGCTGCCATGCAGGCGGTGCAGCGTGAAGGCCGCGGGGCGATTGCCTACCTGCGGCAGGAGGGGCGCGGCATTGGTTTGATCAATAAAATCCGTGCCTACCGCCTGCAAGATCAGGGCTTGGATACGGTGGAGGCCAATTTGGCTTTGGGTTTGCCGGTCGATGCCCGCGATTTCGGTTTGGCACAGCAGATTTTCGCCCATTTGGGCATAAGGAGCGTCCGTCTACTGACCAATAATCCCGACAAAGTGGAAACGCTGCGTTCGGCGGGCATAGAGGTGGCCGAACGCGTGCCCCTGCATGTGGGCGAGAATGCGGAAAACGAACATTATCTGCACACCAAAGCGGAAAAACTGGGGCATATGTTCTGATGTTGCATATTTTGCGCGTTAAATAAAAATATGATTGGGAGGCCGTCTGAAAACAGGCGGCACATTTTTTTACCGATACGGGCTTGAATTTGCCTGCGGCAACCCTATTTTGCCCGTCGTTGAGTCGGATGTATGATGCGTCCGGCCTTTGGATTGCCCGCAAGGGCTTGTTTGTTTTCATTTTGGAGTACACACATGACCATCCGTCCTTTACACGACCGCGTCGTCGTTAAACGCTTGGAAGCTGAAGAGAAAACTGCATCAGGCATCGTCCTGCCCGGCAGTGCCGCCGAAAAACCCGACATGGGCGAAGTTATCGCCGTGGGTGCAGGCAAAATCGGTAAAGACGGCAACCGCCGTCCGCTGGATGTTAAAGTCGGCGACAAAATCATCTTCGGCAAATACAGCGGCCAAACCGTAAAAGCCGACGGCGAAGAGCTGTTGGTGATGCGCGAAGAAGATATTTTCGGCATTGTGGAATAATAAACATCCGCATATTCAGACGACAGGCCGTCTGAAAAAGGCATACAACGCTTTCAGACGGCCTCAGACAGTATCAAACAATTTTGGAGAATCAAAACATGGCAGCAAAAGATGTACAGTTCGGTAACGAAGTCCGCCAAAAAATGGTAAACGGCGTGAACACTCTGGCAAACGCCGTCCGCGTAACCTTGGGTCCGAAAGGCCGCAACGTAGTGCTTGACCGCTCCTTCGGCGGCCCGCACATCACCAAAGACGGCGTTACCGTCGCCAAAGAAATCGAACTGAAAGACAAATTCGAAAACATGGGCGCGCAAATGGTGAAAGAAGTGGCGTCCAAAACCAACGACGTAGCGGGCGACGGCACTACAACCGCCACCGTACTGGCGCAAGCCATCGTTGCCGAAGGTATGAAATACGTTACCGCCGGCATGAACCCGACCGACCTGAAACGCGGTATCGACAAAGCAGTCGCCGCTTTGGTTGAAGAGCTGAAAAACATTGCCAAACCTTGCGATACTTCCAAAGAAATCGCCCAAGTCGGCTCGATTTCCGCCAACTCCGACGAACAAGTCGGCGCGATTATTGCCGAAGCGATGGAAAAAGTCGGCAAAGAAGGCGTGATTACCGTTGAAGACGGCAAATCTTTGGAAAACGAATTGGATGTCGTCGAAGGTATGCAGTTCGACCGCGGCTATCTGTCTCCTTACTTCATCAACGACGCGGAAAAACAAATCGCTGCGCTGGACAATCCGTTTGTATTGCTGTTCGACAAAAAAATCAGCAACATCCGCGACCTGCTGCCTGTTTTGGAACAAGTGGCAAAAGCCAGCCGTCCGCTCTTGATTATCGCTGAAGACGTAGAAGGCGAAGCCTTGGCGACTTTGGTCGTGAACAACATCCGCGGCATCCTGAAAACCGTTGCCGTTAAAGCCCCTGGCTTCGGCGACCGCCGCAAAGCCATGTTGCAAGACATCGCCATCCTGACCGGCGGCACCGTGATTGCCGAAGAAGTCGGCCTGTCTTTGGAAAAAGCCACTTTGGAAGACTTGGGTCAAGCCAAACGCATCGAAATCGGTAAAGAAAACACCACCATCATCGACGGCTTCGGCGACGCTGCCCAAATCGAAGCGCGTGTTGCCGAAATCCGCCAACAAATCGAAACCGCAACCAGCGATTACGACAAAGAAAAACTGCAAGAGCGCGTTGCCAAACTGGCAGGCGGCGTGGCGGTGATCAAAGTCGGTGCCGCTACCGAAGTCGAAATGAAAGAGAAAAAAGACCGCGTGGAAGATGCGCTGCACGCTACCCGCGCAGCCGTTGAAGAAGGCGTGGTTGCCGGCGGCGGCGTAGCCCTGTTGCGCGCCCGTGCCGCTTTGGAAAACCTGCACACCGGCAATGCCGACCAAGACGCAGGCGTGCAAATCGTCTTGCGCGCCGTTGAGTCTCCGCTGCGCCAAATCGTTGCCAACGCAGGCGGCGAGCCTAGCGTAGTCGTGAACAAAGTGCTGGAAGGCAAAGGCAACTACGGTTACAACGCAGGCTCCGGCGAATACGGCGACATGATCGAAATGGGTGTACTCGACCCCGCCAAAGTAACCCGTTCCGCGCTGCAACACGCTGCGTCTATCGCCGGTCTGATGCTGACGACCGACTGCATGATTGCCGAAATCCCTGAAGAAAAACCGGCTATGCCTGACATGGGCGGCATGGGTGGTATGGGCGGCATGATGTAAGGCCATCTGAAACCTTCAGATAACAAACACCGCACGGTAAAAACCGTGCGGTTTTTTCATCTTTCCCTCAACCAATTAGCCGGTATAGGCATGGAGAAACCGTAAGCCGACTATATACCGATAAACTTAACTTTTGCCACGGCATCATCCCGCATTGCCGGCAATTGACCTATAGCCCAACCTGACCATCAAAGTTTTCAGACGGCCTTTCCCTGATTCTACCCAAACCGGGACAAAAGGCCGTCTGAAAAAGCAAAATCCTCTATAATCCGCCCTTTCTGACAGACAGTCTGCATAAAAAACAAAACCATCATGCTTAAATTCACCTTACACAAAAAAGACGGCCACGCCCGCCGCGGCACGCTCGAACTCAACCACGGCAGCATCGAAACCCCCGTGTTCATGCCCGTCGGCACCTACGGCTCGGTCAAAGCCATGACCCCGCAAAACCTGCACGACATCAATGCCCAAATCATCCTCGGCAACACTTATCACCTCTGGCTGCGCCCCGGCCTCGAAGTCATCGAACAATTCGGCGGCCTGCACGACTTCATCGGCTGGAACAAACCGATTTTGACCGATTCCGGCGGCTTCCAAGTGTTTTCACTGTCCAACATGCGCAAACTCACCGAAGACGGCTGCACCTTCAAAAGCCCGATTAACGGCGACAAACTCTTCCTTTCGCCCGAAATCTCCATGAAAATCCAAACCGTGCTCAATTCCGATATCGTCATGCAGCTGGACGAATGCACGCCCGGCGAAGCCACGCACGAACAAGCCAAAAAATCCCTGCAAATGAGCCTGCGCTGGGCTGAACGCAGCAAAAAAGCCTTTGAAGACCTGCACAACCCCAACGCCCTGTTCGGCATCATCCAAGGCGCGATGTACGAGGATTTGCGCGAAGAAAGCCTGCGCGGGCTCGAAGACATCGGCTTCAAAGGCATCGCCATCGGCGGCCTCTCCGTGGGCGAACCCAAGCCCGAAATGTACCGCATGCTCCGCGCACTCGCCCCCATGCTGCCCGAACACAAACCGCATTACCTGATGGGCGTCGGCACACCCGAAGATTTGGTGTACGGCGTGGCACACGGCGTGGACATGTTCGACTGCGTCATGCCTACCCGCAACGCCCGCAACGGCTGGCTGTTCACCCGTTTCGGCGACCTAAAAATCCGCAACGCCAAGCATCGCCACGACAAACGCCCGCTGGACGAATCCTGCACCTGCTACGCCTGCCAAAACTTCAGCCGCAGCTACCTGCACCACTTGGACAAAGTCGGCGAAATCCTCGGCGCGCAACTGTGCACCATCCACAACCTGCATTTTTATCAAGTCATCATGGCTGAAATGCGCGAAGCCATCGAGCAGGGCAAATTTGCCGATTGGCAGGCGCGGTTTCATGAGAATAGGGCGAAGGGGACGGATTAAGGTGCAGGCTGCCTGCAAAACTGTCTGAGCTTATTAGGAAAGATGTGCCAATCATGGCCAAGTTACCGGTTTGACAGAATGCCTTGCTTACCTATGTGTTCCTCTTCTTAAAGAAAACGTACATCTTTTTGAATTTTTTGACAGTAAGTAGTTTGGCATAGTAGGATTACTATGTTTTGCAGTACTCATTAAAGGATCTTCCATGAAACACATTATCCCCGCCCTGCTCCTTGCCGCCTCCGTCCCTGCTTTTGCCGCCGACAGCGCGGTATCCACCACCAATGCGGCGCCCGTCGCCACTTATACCGTCCCTACGCCCGCCGGCTTTCCCTTTGCCGTCGAAACCCAAATCCTCCCCCCCGACGACATCCATCAGGTGGACACCTACCAGGTGAAAATCACCGACCAGGAAACCGGCAAAGTGCAAATCATTGAAGATCTCAGCGACTTCGGTCCGCTTAAAGAAAAAATCAGCGGCCTGGTCAACATCCAGGACTACAACGGCGACGGCCACCCCGACATCGCCGTGCGCGGCGTCGGCACCTACTCCCAGTCTGCCGACGAACTGTACCTCTTCAATCCCGCCACACGGCAGTTTCAAACACCGCCCGACGGACAAGGCTTCACCGGCAACGTCGAAGTCATCCGCAAGGGCTGCATCCGTGTCGAATACAAAATCAGCATCAGGGATTACGAAGAGGAAGACTACTGCTGGAAAAACGGCGACTGGGAGATGCTCCGGCCTCAAAAACACCAACGCACACGATAAAGCCGAAAGGCAAATGATTGCAGGCAACCTGAAAAACCCGCCGCCGCATCATGGCGTCGGGGCGCTTGTCCGCTTGCAGTACTCATTAAAGGATCTTCCATGAAACACATTATCCCCGTCCTGCTCCTTGCCGCCTCCGTCCCTGCTTTTGCCGCCGACAGCGCGGTATCCACCACCGATGCGGCGCCCGTCGCCACTTATACCGTCCCCACGCCCGCCGGTTTTCCCTCTGCCGTCGAAACCCAACTCCTCCCCGACGACACCTACCAGGTGAAAATCACCGACCAGAAAACCGGCAAAGTGCAAATCATCGACTTAGGTCCGCGTAAAGAAAAAATCAGCAGCCTGGTCTACATCCAGGAGGACTTCAACGGCGACGGCCACCTCGACATCGCCGTACCCATCGACGGCGCCTACAACCAGGTTGCCGATGAACTGTACCTCTTCAATCCCGCCACACGGCAGTTTCAAACACCGCCCCCCTTACAAGGCATCGCCATCGTCGGCAACGTCGAAGTCATCCGCAAGGGCTGCATCCGTGTCGAATACAAAAGCAGCATCATGGATTACGACGAGGACGACTACTGCTGGAAAAACGGCGGCTGGGAGATGCTCCGGCCTCAAAAACACCAACGCACACAATAAAGCCGAAAGGCAAATGATTGCAGGCAACCTGAAAAACCCGCCGCCGCATCATGGCGCCGGGGCGCTTGTCCACTAAGTAGGCTATTTAGAAAAATATTTAGGAAAATCGTCATCGCAAGATTTTGCTGGAGACTTCGCTAGCTTGCTGCACCAACCAGACCAGCAAGAACAACAGAACCCGATTTTCAGGTAGCCTTTTGCATGGCAGGCTACCTGAAAACACCAACACCATCGCCCAACCGCCGGAAGGAATGTTCCATGCTTTCCAAACAAACCTTCGCCGCCTTCTGCCTTGGCGCAATCACCGCCGTTGCCGTGCTGTTCCTGCTGTCCGCGCAATATTCCGACTACCGCCGCACCGCCGAAATGAAGCAGGAAATCCAAAGGATTGCCCCGTTGCAGGCGCAGTTGGCCGCCGAATTGGCCGACGGCGGCATCAAAAGCAGCCTGCAAACCGTTCGGCAGGACTATCCGATCGTGCAGTCCGTGAACCGCGACGGCTGGATTCTGCTGCGCACGCCGCGCTTCGGGCAGGAAGCGGTGCTGATTCCGCAGGCAGAGGGCAAAAATATCCGCTGGACGGCACATTACAACGATACGGACAAGGCAATCAACGGCAAGGCGCTCTGTTTTTGAGTGTGGCATTGCAAAAGTGCAGGCTGCTTTGAATGTGCCAAAAGCAGCCTGCACATTAGTCGGCAAAGCAATATAATGATTTGTCTATGTTTTGATGGTAAAAATGATAAATCTCCAGCCGGTTGCTGGCGTGCTTGGCGTTTCTTGCTGGGCAAAACGGACGTTGCAGGCGTGAATTGATGTGCCAGAATTTGATTGCATTTTAATCATCTTGTGGCCCCGATGAATTGAATTTAGAATGCGCGCAAGTAGCAGATAGCAGTTTCCAAGGGAATGCCGCTTGCGGCTAGGCTAACGGTTAAGTGTGCGTTTGCACGGTTATGATGTAGGTTCAAGTCCTGCCCTATCTGCTACTCCATTCTTTCAATCTGATGATTGGCCTTTATTCTCAACTAGGCGCTAATTTACATAGTGTATTCAATATCTAATCCCTCCCTATTTTAAACATTTGCTGGATTCGTTCCTATTGTCATTGGGCAAGGCTATCTTTAAGATGGCTGCTTTTTCAGCAAGCTGCAACAGAAGCCGTCCAATCGGTTGCCAGTAAAAAGCAGCCTGCACATTCCAACCCATTACGAAGGGAAATCACCATGACAGACATCATACGCACCACTGCACGCCGCAGCCTTGTGTTGGCATCGGTTCTCATGCTCACAGGTTGCGCCAGCCTTACCTTAGGCACTATCTGGGGTATTGAAGATAGCCACAATAAGGCCAGATGGCAGCGCGAACGCAACCAGACATTGGGGCATACTGCCAAGCAGGTTTCGGTTTATGCGTCCAACCATACTTCAAACGCCTATACTGTAGGTGTAAGGGATGATACGGATAACGACGGGAATCATTTTTACTTGCGGGCGAAAGAAGGCGAACGTGTGCCGACATGGATCGAAGATAGCAATAGCAACCATATATACCGCGATATTCCGAGAAGATGGAGCAAAGATTACCTAATACGGGTTGAATGGAGAGATGAAAGCAGCGGACGTTATTACCGTGCCAAATTTGTGCTGCCGCATTATCAGTATGACCCGAGCGACCTCGAATTGCATTTCCTGCCGGACAACAAACTCCTGGTTTGCGTGAACAGCTATGTGCAAACCCCGTCTTACCGAAAATGGGTGGCCGGTGGTTGCGATACCGAGCCATTGGTGCCTAATACGGAAAGCGTGGAAATACAGGATAGCCAACTGCGCAGGATTGAAAGCCCGGCCAGACGGAGCAAATGATTGTCCGCCAAAAGCAGCCTGTATGCCATCCGCTGGACAGCGCATTACAACGATACGGACAAGGTAATCAACGGCAAGGCCTTGTGTTTTTGATCAGGGATTTTCAGGTAGCCTTCCGGTTAGGCCGGACAGGCGGCGGCTTGCCGCTAGAGGCTACCTGAAAACGCCTGGCTGCCTGTGCAGCCCGTCGCCTTGTGCCTATAGCAAGCCAAATTGGCTTTGGATAGCAGGCGGCAGACAGAAGTACGGCAACGCGGTAGCGGCAGTTAAGTTGCTTAGTCATAGCGTATCAATCCGCCATCTCTAGGCAACATAATCGAGGAAATCCAATGAACTGGTTTTTTATCTATGCCGGCGGCATCGTGCTGCTGTTGCTGGTGGAGCTGGGCTTGCGACTGCATGTGGACAAATATGCCGCGCCGCTTTTGGCTTGGTATCGGCAGGCTGCGCCGCAGGGCGGGCAGATAAAGGATGATTATTTCCTGCCTAATTCAATTATATGGCGGGGAGGGGATTATTGGCGTGCGCGGCCGGTGGAGCGGCTGGTATGGAAGCAGAGGGAGGTGGCGGAAAACCCGTATATCCGGCCATATGATTACGCCGTGTTGCGGCCGTATGTGTTGATGTTGTACGGCGTCATACTGCTGCAACGCGGTATGGTACTGGCCTTGCCCCTACTGCTTTGGTTTGCGGAGCTGGGCTGGTTGGCATTCTGAAAAAACGACCGTGCCGTTTTCAGGTAGCCTCAAACACAGCCAAACACAAAGCCCTGTCATTATCTGGCAGGGCTTTTTGATATAGTGGATTAAATTTAAACCAGTACGGCGTTGCCTCGCCTTGCCGTACTATCTGTACTGTCTGCGGCTTCGTCGCCTTGTCCTGATTTAAAGTTAATCCACTATATTTTTAAATGTCGCGTATGGCAGGAAAATTTCAGGCCATCACGCGGAAATACAATTTATTTTGGACCATTTGGCAATAAACACGGTTGCACACGCGCCAGAAAACAAGCTGTAAAATATTTGAAAAGCAAACAGTAGATTAAGCAATTGAAACTTTCAGACGGCCTCCACGATAGATGAGGCCGTCTGAAAAACGATTTGCACAAACCACGCATCCTATCTTGATAGCCCCTGCCCCTCCTTTCCAGCCAAACCCTTTCCCGTCATCAGGAGAACCGTCATGCCCCGCCCCGTCGTCCGCTTCACGCTCGGTGAAACCGCCGCCACTACGCCCTATCAAAGCAAAATCGGCGGCACGCCCTACCTGCCCAAAAATGCGGAATACCCGCACCACACCGAGAAAAAGCACCCGCTCACCTTAGCGGCGCAAATCAACTTTGCCGAGGTCCCGCACCTGCCCGGTTTCCCCGAACACGGCATCTTGCAAGTGTTCATCGACGGACTGAGCTACAGCATGGGCTGGGATTTCGAAAACCAGTCTGCACAAGCCGGCTGGCGCATTGTGTATTACCCCGAATTGCTTCCCGAGAGCGAACTGCAAACCGATTTTTCCGCTTATCAGGCCGCCGATTCCGACTGTCTGCCGTTTTCCGGTGAGTTTCCGCTGATTTTTCAAACGGCTAGCAAAGAAGAGGAAGACGCCGATTTCAAAACACTCGAAGGGCATAAAATCGGCGGTTGCCCCATTTTCATCCAGGGCGACCCGTTTTGGGAATATCACGAAGACACCGATTTCGACGACCCTGACTCCTATTCCGACTGGCAGAAATACACCCTGCTGCTGCAACTGGACAGCGACATCAACAAAAACGACCGCTATACGGGCAAACTGATGTGGGGAGATTCCGGCGTGGCCAACTTCTTCATCACGCCCGAAGATTTGGCCAAACGCGATTTCAGCCGCACGGCCTTTATGTTTGATTGCCATTAAAACATCGGGCCAACCACATTTTCAGACGGCCTCAGACACAAAGGCCGTCTGAAAAACAAACCTCCCGCCGTTATTATATGGAGACATTCATGCACACCCGAACCCTGCTGTATTGCGGCCTTGCCGCCGCGCTTTGTTGGACCGCCGGCGATATACTGCTGGTCGGATTCGTACAAGAACCACAGCGGTATCCCCTATTCTCGCATACGCTGGCCGCACACTTGGGCAGCCGGGCGGACATGGCTGTCCTGATGCTGTCCGGTTCGCCGCAACGGCTGTTTTGGGGTGTGATTCCCGCCACATTCAGCATCGTTTTCTATCTGGCTGCAGCCCTCGGCGTATACCACCTGATGCACTCGGGACGAGCCGCCAAAATTTGCTTTGCCCTGCTGGCTGCGGGCTACGCACTCTCGCCGCTCGGACATGCGGGTTTTTACTATCTGGGCATCAGCGCGCAAACCATACTTGCCGCCCCGCCTGAAGCACATCCGCTTCTGCTGGAGCAATTCCACCGTTTCTACACCATGCTGGATGTACATTGGACAACAGCGGTCGGCCTGCTGGCTTTCGGCTGGCTGCTTTTTCTGGTGCAAACCCTGCGCGGACAAACCCGCCTCCCCCGCGCCGCATGGTGCATCAACCCTTTGTTTACAGGCACCATCATCGCCCTATCATGTGCACTGTTTCCCCAATCAACGGTTGCAGCTGCCATCGGCGGTGCGACTTTCAATTTGGCACAATTACTCTTTTATGCCTATTCCGCATATAATCAAGGCAACAGGCAAACAAACTGAGGTTGTTAAAAAGGCCGTCTGAAACCCATTTTTCAGACGGCCTTTTCCATATCAATACAATCAATACACGTTAGCCGCGCCGCCAAGTCGTGCCGCCGGCGTTGTCTTCCAGAATGATTTTGTGTTCGTTCAGAAGGTCGCGGATGCGGTCAGACTCCGCCCAGTTTTTATCCGCGCGCGCCTGTTTGCGTCGGGCGATTAAGTCTTCGATTTCTTCGTTGGAGAGGCCGTCTGAAACCGCGCCGCCTTGCAGGAACTCAGTCGGATCGCGTTGCAGCAGGCCGATGATGCCGCCCAAGGCTTTCAGGCAGCCGGCGAGGTGTGCATCATTGGTTTTGTTCACTTCGCCTGCCAGTTCGAACAGTACGGCAACGGCTTCGACCGTACCAAAATCGTCGTTCATGGCGGCGTAGAAGCGGCGGGTGTAGTCGTTGGCATTTTCGGACAATTCGAACGCGGCGGCAGGGGTGTTTTTCAAGGTGGTGTACAGACGGGTCAGCGCGCCTTTGGCGTCGTCTAAATGCGCGTCGGAGTAGTTCAGCGGGCTGCGGTAGTGGGCGCGCAGGATGAAGAAGCGCACGACTTCGGGGTCGTATTGTTTCAACACTTCACGGATGGTGAAAAAGTTGCCCAGCGATTTGGACATTTTTTCGCCGTCCACGCGGATAAAGCCGTTGTGCAGCCAGTATTTGACGTGGCTGGCGATGCTTTGACCGTGGTGGGTTTGCGCGTGGTCGTGGCCGCAGGTGTGGCCTGTCGCGCCGACGCTTTGGGCGATTTCGTTTTCGTGGTGCGGGAATTGCAAATCCGCACCGCCGCCGTGAATATCGAAAGTATCGCCGAACAGATTTTCACTCATGGCGGAGCATTCGATGTGCCAACCCGGACGGCCGTTGCCCCAAGGGCTTTCCCATGCCGGCTCGCCTGCTTTGGCCGCTTTCCACAACACAAAATCAAGCGGATCGCGTTTGAAACCGTCCACTTCCACACGCTCGCCTGCGCGCAGGTCGTCCAACGATTTGCCCGACAATTGGCCGTAAGCGGCAAACTCGCGCACGGCGTAGTAAACGTCGCCGTTGGCGGCAGGATAAGCCTTACCGTTTTGAATCAGGGTCTCAATCATGGCAATCATTTGCGGGATATTTTCCGTCGCCTTCGGCTCGATGTCGGGACGCAACACGCCCAAAGCATCGGCATCTTCATGCATGGCCTGAATGAAACGCGCGGTCAGTTCGCCGATGGTTTCGCCGTTTTCAGCAGCGCGGGCAATGATTTTGTCGTCGATGTCGGTGATGTTGCGCACATAAGTGAGCGGATAGCCGCACTCGCGCAGCCAGCGCGCAATCATGTCAAACACCACCATCACGCGGGCATGGCCGAGATGGCAGTAGTCGTAAACCGTCATGCCGCAAACGTACATACGCACGTTTTTAGGGTCGATGGAGGTGAAGGGTTCTTTCTTGCGGGTAAGGGTGTTGTAGATGGTGGTCATGGTGTTTTGCTTAAAGTTTATGAATCAATGATTTTCTGAATTTTAATAAGAAGTTTGAGATCTTCTATACGTTGTGGCCGATTGGTTTTATGTAACATAGCATGGCAATTTGGACATACAGGGCGTAAATCTTTTTCAGGGTTTGTGTAACGTTCACCATTATTGGAAACAGGTGTCAAATGATGTACATGAATGAAATTTTTCCCTATTTCTCCATAGAAATCTTCAAAATTAAAGTTACATACAGAGCAGTTATAACCATATTTTTTTAAGCATGCTTCCCTTGCTTTAGGATCTCTTTCATATCGATTAACCATTACTTGTTGTACGCTGCCTTCTTGGTATTCTGATTGATGATTTACTTCATCAGGGAACCCAGTATAAGAGGAATTGATGTTCTCCAAGAGATCTATTTCCCAGAATGTTCTCTCTTTATCGTTAGGAGCAATATTGAGTTCTCTGCAAAGTTTTTGGTATTCATTTTCCGCATTTTCATTTTTATCGTGTTGCTTTTTCAATAAACTATTAATTTTGGGTGTGGTTTTAGAACCGTTTTTATTGGTGGCTTTTTGGTGTTTTTGAATGGTACAGTTTTTATATCCAACAAATCTACTAGGACAGAAAATGTATCTGCCTCCATAATCAGCGAAGACAAAAATCTTCCCTCTCTTTAGAGTGTCTTTATAATAATTACGATGGGAGTTATTTTTGCTGAATTGATAATTTGAAAACCGGATTAAATTAGCGAGAATTTCTTCTTTAGAAGAAACTAGCTCAAGTTCCATAATAACGCTTCCTTTTGTTGAAATCTAATAGGTGAAATTTCGGACATTCTGATTAATGTCAAAGGTCCGTCTGAAACCATCCTTCTTACTCTGGCTTAAACACGCCAGTATCTGTTTTAGGCTGCTGTTCGATAATTTCGACATTTGCGGCTGCCTGCTCCGCTTCTGCTTTCTCGGCTTCGATGCGTTTTTTCTCGGTCAGGTATTGGTTGATTTGGTGCACCAATTCCTGCGTACCTTGGTGGGTCAGAGCGCTGATTTGGAAGAGGCGCGGGGTTTCCATGTCGAATTGGAAGCAGTCGTCGGGTTTGGGGTAGGCCCAGCCGATGGCTTCGAGGAAGGCGGCGGTACGCGTTTGGGCTTCTTTTTCATCGAGCATGTCGAGTTTGTTCAGCACCAGCCAGCGTGGTTTGTCGTAGAGTTCTTCGTCGTATTTGCGTAATTCGTTGATGATGGCGAGTGCTTCTTCGGCGGGGTTGACGGTTTCATCGAAGGGGGCTAAATCGACGACGTGCAGCAACAGACCGGTACGTGATAAGTGTTTGAGGAAACGATGGCCGAGGCCTGCGCCTTCTGCCGCACCTTCAATCAGACCGGGGATGTCTGCCATGACGAAGCTGTGGTTTTCGTCGATGCGCACGACGCCTAAATTCGGGTGCAGGGTGGTGAAGGGATAGTTGGCGATTTTGGGGCGAGCGGCGGATACGGCGGTAATCAGGGTGGATTTACCGGCGTTGGGCATGCCTAACAAGCCGACATCGGCGAGGACTTTGAGTTCGAGTTGCAGGGAACGGGTTTCGCCTTCTTCGCCGGGCGTGGATTGTTTTGGGGCGCGGTTAACGGATGATTTGAAGTGGATGTTGCCCAAGCCGCCTTTGCCGCCTTTGGCAAGGCAGACGCGCTGGCCGTGGTGGGTGAGATCGGCGACGATTTCGTCGGTGTCGAGGTCGCGGATAAGGGTGCCGACGGGCATTTTGAGGACGATGTCGTCCGCCCCTGCGCCGTAGCGGTCGGAACCGTGACCTTTTTCGCCGTTTTTGGCCTGGTAGCGTTTGACGAAGCGGTATTCGACGAGGGTGTTGGTGTTTTC
This sequence comes from Neisseria sp. P0008.S010, assembly GCF_051962715.1. Taxonomy (NCBI): domain Bacteria; kingdom Pseudomonadati; phylum Pseudomonadota; class Betaproteobacteria; order Neisseriales; family Neisseriaceae; genus Neisseria; species Neisseria sp. P0008.S010. The sequence continues at coordinate 17,012 of NZ_JBQCVA010000024.1, read as the reverse complement.
GTCGGCTTCTGCCCAGACGCTACCGCCTTTGCCGCCGTCGCCGCCGTCAGGACCGCCGCGCGGTACGAATTTTTCGCGGCGGAAACTGGTTGCGCCATTACCGCCTTTGCCTGCGGCAACTTCGATTTTTGCTTCGTCGATGAATTTCATGTTTGTTTTATCCGTATGTTTTCAGACGGCCTTTGGAGGCCGTCTGAAAAGGGTAAATGGTTAATCGGCGGTATTATAAGGGATATATGGAGGCCGTCTGAAAAAATCTTTTCCGACGGGCGGCTCTTCCAATCACGTCTGTTTGAACGGTACCGCAGATTTGCCCAAGCAGGAAACTGTATATGAGGCCGTCTGAAAACCACGTTTCCGTCAGGCGCACGGTCATGCCGACGTTTATTTGCTTTCAGACGGCCTATCCCTGTCTGCACCCTACTCTGCCTGTATGACCTGCAAGGTGTTGGTGCTGCCGCTTTCGCGCATACGGCGGCCGCTGGTGATGATGTATTGGTCGCCGCTTTTCAATACGCCGAGCCTGATCAATTCGTTTTCCACTTGCTCCAGGGCGGCATCGTGGTCGGTACTGGTTTCCAGGTGTAGCGGGCGCACGCCGCGATACATGGCCATGCGGCGTTGGGCGGAGGTGCTGGGTGTAAGGGCGTAAATCGGGATTTGGATGCCGTAGCGGCTGATTTGGAATGCGGTCGTACCGCTTTCGGTCAGGGCGACGATGGCTTTGGCGTCCACTTCACGGGCAACGTGGACGGCACCGCCCGCAATGGCGTGGTCGATGCGGCGGCTGTCGTCGAAATCATCTATGGTGCCAATCAAGGAATCCTGTTCTTTTTCGGCGGCGGCGCAGATGGCGGCCATTTGCTTTACGGTTTCAAAAGGATAGGCTCCGACGGCGGTTTCTGCCGAACACATGACGGCATCGGTGCCGTCGAGTACGGCGTTGGCCACATCGCTGACCTCGGCGCGTGTCGGCACGGGGTTGGTAATCATCGATTCCATCATTTGGGTGGCGGTGATGCTGAAACGGCGCAATTCGCGTGCGCGTTTGATCATGCGTTTTTGCAGTGCAGGAACGGCCGCATTGCCGACTTCCACCGCCAAATCGCCGCGCGCCACCATGATGCCGTCTGAAGCTTCAATGATGCTGTCGAGGTTGTGCACCGCTTCGATGCGTTCGATTTTGGCCACCAGTCCGGGACGCGGGCAGTCTTGGCATTCGGCCTGCAAAAGGTCGCGGGCGATTTTCATGTCTTCCGCATTTTTAACGAAGCTGACGGCCAGATAGTCGCAGCCGATGGCCACGGCGGTTTTGAGGTCGCGGAAATCTTTTTCGGTAAACGAACCGGCACTCAGGCCGCCGCCCTGTTTGTTGATGCCTTTGTTGCTTTTCAGGAAATGGTCGTTTTGTGCGACGGTGCGGATTTCGCTGCCGTTTACTTCGGTAACGGTCAGGGTAAGCAGGCCGTCGTCCAACAGCAGCACGTCGCCGGGTTTGACGTCATCCGGCAGCTCGCGGTAGTCGAGGCCGATGCGTTCGCGTCCGCCCTCTCCGCTCCACGCGGCATCCAGCAGCAGGGTTTCGCTCGCTTTGACGTTGATACCGCCGCCCGCAATTTTGCCGATGCGGATTTTCGGCCCCTGCAAATCGGCCATAATGGCAACTTCCTGACGCGCCTGCCGTGCCGCCTCACGCACGATTTCGGCATTGGCGCGGTGGAATTCGGCATCGCCGTGGCTGAAGTTGAAGCGGATGACATTTAACCCGCCGGCAAGGATCATGTCGCGCAAAAGTTCGATGTTATTGCTGCCCGGCCCCAGTGTGGCAATGATTTTGGTGTTATGGCGGATGCGTTCGGTATCACGAATATTCATTGGTTGTTCCTGAAAACGGTTCGATGTTTAACGGCAAATGGAATACGGCCCTGCCTTGTTTGGATGAAAAATCGATTTGTCTGTCTCGGGGGCTACTTTAAATCAATATGGCCCAGCTTGGTTTGCCATACGGCTTGTACCGTTTCGGCTATCGCTTTGCCGCCCTGCGCCGATTTGAATTTGATTGATTCAATTTTGATCCTGCATAGACGGTTTGAAGGCCGTCTGGAAATTTAAACTGCCCCAATCAAACTGAATATTCTATCCAGCCCGACAAAGAGCAGTTCAAACTTTCAGACGGCCTGTTCAAGCAAACCGTTTATTCCGCTGCAGGCGCTTCTGCTTCCGCTGCTTTTGCTTCGTGTTGCAGGCTGACCGCGCGGGCGGGAACGATGGTGGAAATAGCGTGTTTGTAGACCATTTGTGTAACTGATGTGTTACGCAACAGCACGACGTATTGGTCGAACGATTCGACCTGCCCCTGCAACTTGATGCCGTTTACAAGGTAGATGGAAACCGGCACATGTTCTTTACGAAGGGCATTCAAGAAAGGATCTTGCAGCATTTGTCCTTTTGCTGTCATATTAAAACTCCATTTTCAGATGGTTTTGGTTATTAGAAATAAGCAGTGGGCGATTGTAACGGTTATCAGCAGCCTTGACTACCTGTTGCAGGTAAAAAACAAGGTCAGACGTACTGCACTTCGACAATTTCGTATTCGCGGACGCCACCAGGCGCCTGAACTTCGGCGACATCCCCCTCTTCCTTGCCGATTAAGGCGCGGGCAATCGGGGAAACAACAGAAATCTTGCCTGCTTTAATGTCGGCCTCGTCCTCTCCGACGATTTGGTAACGCACATGGTCGCCGCTGTCGAGGTCTTCCAGCATCAGGGTCGCGCCGAACACCACCTTGCCTTCGGCATGGATTTCGGCAGGATTGATGATATGGGCGTGAGACAATTTATGCTCGATTTCTGCGATTCGGCCTTCGATGAATCCTTGTTTTTCTTTGGCTGCCTCGTATTCGGCATTTTCAGACAAGTCGCCATGTGAGCGGGCTTCCGCTATGGCTGCGATTACCTCGGGACGCGCCACGCTTTTAAGCTGTTGGAGTTCGTTTTTCAGCAGTTCGGCACCCCGAATTGTCAAAGGGATTTTTTTCATATCTTTCTATTCCTGGAAGCGATGGTTTCCCAACCTATATTCAAGCGGGAGGCACGGCCATCGGTGAAACAATAAAAAGGCAAGCCGCGCGGTCGGACGGCGGCTTGCAGGATTCATTTCAGGCGGCATTGTACCAAAAACAATATGTTCTGCAATGCCTGACGCAGACTGACGGAAAAGCGCAAACGGCATGCCAATCACAACACTCCCCGTTTCTCGTCAAACCGCATTGCCTGAGACCTTTACAATAACATAAGTTATTAAAATTTTATGCTCAACACCATTTTCAAAATGAGGAACCTCCCTGATTTCTTCCACTTTTTTCTCAGTATCAGAAAGGTTTTAGTCGATTGAAATTTTTTTAGCACATTTTTATGCGTCAAATTTCGTTAACAGACTATTTTTGCAAAGGTCTCTGCCTGCATCACCTTCCTTCAAATCAAATATAAAGAGCCAAGTTATTTCAAACTTGGCTCTTTATATTTGATTTGGTGGGTCGTGAGCGATTCGAACGCTCGACCAACGGATTAAAAGTCCGCTGCTCTACCGACTGAGCTAACGACCCGTAAAAGGTAAGCGCGCATAATAATGCGGTTTTAGAAATGCGTCAAGCTCTTTTTAAAGTCCGTCTGAAAAATATTTCCATCCCTTTATCTACCGGCTTCGGTTTTCTTCCCGTTGGCGGATGCGTGCCAACTCCTCCCGCACCTTGGCCACTTTTTCTTCCGTAAACATATTGGCGATGTTGCGCCAAATGCTGTGATAGCCGTAAGGCCCCTGCTGCATTTCCCGTTTGGCTTCTTCAATCGGCCAGTTTTGGTAAATGACGCGGTACATGCCCGAAATCAGGCCGGTGCGGTCCGCACCGTGGTAACAATGAATTAAAACAGGGCCTTGTTTTTGCCGTTGCTCAATCAGATACAGGGTTTCGGCGATGTGTTTCGGCTTGATGCGCCAAGTCAGCAGCGGTTTGTTAAACAGGGCGATGCCGCTTCCCGACAAGGCGGTTTCGTTATCGTCGCGGTCGAAAAAACGCAGGTTGATGACGCTTTTGATGCCCAAACTCTGCACTGCAGCCGCATCGGAACGGGTAAGCTGTTCGCTGCGGTAGAGTTTGTCGTCCAAACGGTAGAGATTGGCATCCTGTTTGACCGGCGTTGCCCACTTCATCGGCATGTCTGCCGCATTTTCGGCGCAAACATTGGCCGACAGTGCCGCAGCCAAAATTAAAACGGCGAATTGACGCATATTTTTTCCTTTTGTTGTAACGGCCGCTAGAGTATCATTTCACACTTTTTTCGGCTAGCAGGACGTCGTATTTGCGGCAACAGGCTTTAACAAGGAGTTCCCCATGGCACAGTTTTTCGCCATCCATCCCGACAATCCGCAGGAACGGTTAATCAAACAGGCGGCGGAAATCGTCCGCAACGGCGGCGTAATTGCCTATCCGACCGATTCCTGCTACGCGCTCGGCTGCCGTTTGGGCGATAAGGAAGCGATGGAGCGGATTTTGCGTATCCGCCAAATCGATTTGAAGCACCATCTGACGCTGATGTGCGCCGATTTGGGCGAACTGGGCACTTACGCCAAAGTGGACAACAGCCAGTTCCGCCAATTGAAAGCCGCCACCCCCGGCAGCTACACCTTTATCCTTCAGGCAACCAAAGAGGTGCCGAACCGCACGCTGCATCCGAAGCGTAAAACCATAGGCCTGCGCGTCCCCGACAATAAAATCGCCCTCGCGCTGCTGAACGAATTGGGCGAACCGTTGTTAAGCTGCACGCTGATGCTGCCGGAAGACGGCGAGCCGTTGTCCGACCCTTACGAAATCCGCGATCGTTTGGAGCATTCGGTGGACTTGGTGATAGACGGCGGCTGGTGCGGCATGGAACCGACCACGGTGGTAGACATGACCGACGGCACGGTATTGGTGCGCGAAGGCAGGGGCGACAAAGCCGTTTTCGGCCTTTGAGGCCGTCTGAAAGCACGAACGGCAAACAAAACTAATGAACAAAACAAACCAATCCGTCTTATTCGTCTGCTATTTGTTTTGGATAAACCTGCTGCCGATGCTGATTGCGTCCTTTTCCTTCACAAACAAGCAGGCCGGGAGCATCAGCCCGAACGCAGCCCTCTATCAACCGCCCGTTTTCGCCGCGGCCGCCTGCATCATACTGCTGCCGCTGTATTGGAGCTACCGCTCCGGCAGGCATACCCATACCTACTTCGCCAACCGCAACCTTATCCCCATGCGGAAGAAGATTGTTTGGTCGGCAACCTACCTCGGCCTTTTATTCTTAATCGGCACTTACGGTCATCCGATTTTGGAATGGATGTTCGGCATCCCGCCGCAGGAATTGGAAAACCAACAGGCGATTATCGAATGGGTGCGCAGCCTGCCCGCCATACTGGTTTTGGCCGATGTGGTATTGGTCGCGCCATTGGCGGAGGAGTGGTTGTTTCGCGGTATCCTGCTCAATATTTTCGGCGACACGTTGCAAACCTTCGCCGGACGCTTTACCGCCGTAGCCCTTTCCGCGCTGATTTTCGGTTTTATGCACTCGCTTTACGACTGGCCAGCATTGGCGATATACGGCGCAATGGGGGCGGTTTTATGCACCGCATACCTCCACCTGCGCGACATCCGTTGGAGCATCGCCGTCCATATGGCCAATAACGCGGTGGCGATTTCATCCATTTATTCCGGATTAAATTTGAATTAGGATAACGAAATATTTTCAGACGGCCCACAATGCCCTTCCAAACCGAAAGAACCTTACATGCAATTTGATTTAGCCACCTTCCTCCTGGCCGTCGCACCCCTGCTGCTGGCCATTACCCTTCACGAAGCCGCCCACGCCTACGCCGCCCGCTATTGGGGCGACAATACGGCGGAAAAACTGGGCAGGCTGACGCTCAACCCCTTGGCACATATCGACTTGATCGGCACCATCCTCGTCCCCGCGGCCCTGCTGCTGATGCAGTCCCCCTTCCTGTTCGGCTGGGCCAAACCCGTCCCCGTCATCAGCCGCAACCTCCGCAACACCAGAATCGCTTGGCGCACCATCGCCGTTGCCGGCCCCTTGGCCAACCTTGCCATGGCCTTCGGCTGGGCATTGCTGTTGGGCCTGTTCGGCCTCGTCGTCCCCGAATCCTTCCAAGAACCCCTCTACGGCATGACACAATACGGCATCTCCATCAACATCGTACTGTTCACCCTCAACATGCTGCCCATCCTTCCTTTGGACGGCGGCCGCTTTATCGACAGCTTCCTGCCTGCGAAATGGTCGGTGCAATACCAAAAAATCGAACCCTACGGTACCTGGATCATCTTCTTCCTGCTGATGACCAGGCTGCTGTATCCGATTATGGAACCCGTCATCTCCCTGCTGGAAAAAGCCGCCGCCGTCGTTTACATGACCGTCGGCAGCCTGGTAGCCATCATGCTCCACTGATGCCCCACCATACCAATCAGGCCGTCTGAAAACATACTCCGGCCGGAAAAACGTTTTCAGACGGCCTCACTTGACCTGCCGCTCTTTGTGGCATAATACCCCCTTATTTTCACATGATTTAACCGATAACCGACATGACCAAACCACGCAAAATCCTCGTTACCTCCGCGCTGCCCTATGCCAACGGCAGCATCCACCTCGGCCACATGGTCGAACACATCCAAACCGACGTTTGGGTGCGCTTTCAAAAACTGCGCGGCCACGAGTGCCACTACTGCTGCGCCGACGACACCCACGGCACGCCCGTGATGCTTGCCGCGCAAAAACAAGGCATCGCGCCCGAAGACATGATTGCCAAAGTGCGCGAAGAGCACCTCGCCGACTTCACCGGCTTTTTCATCGGCTACGACAATTATTACAGCACCCATTCCCCTGAAAACAAACAGTTTTCCCAAGACATTTACCGCGCGCTGAAAGCCAACGGCAAAATCGAAAGCCGCGTCATCGAGCAGCTTTTCGACCCCGAAAAACAAATGTTCCTGCCCGACCGCTTCGTCAAAGGCGAATGCCCGAAATGCCACGCCCAAGACCAATACGGCGACAACTGCGAAGTCTGCGGCACGACCTATTCCCCGACCGAACTGATCAACCCGTATTCCGCCGTTTCCGGTGCCAAACCCGAATTGCGCGAATCCGAACACTTCTTCTTCAAACTGGGCGAATGCGCCGACTTCCTCAAAGCATGGACTTCCGGCAACAACCCGCACGACGGCAAGCCCCATCTGCAACCCGAAGCCCTCAACAAAATGAAAGAATGGCTGGGCGAAGGCGAAGAAACCACCCTGTCCGACTGGGACATCTCCCGCGACGCGCCGTATTTCGGTTTTGAAATCCCCGACGCGCCGGGCAAATACTTCTACGTCTGGCTCGACGCGCCTGTCGGCTACATGGCGTCGTTTAAAAACCTGTGCGACCGTATCGGCATCGATTTTGACGAATACTTCAAAGCCGACAGCCAAACCGAGATGTACCATTTCATCGGCAAAGACATCCTCTATTTCCACGCCCTGTTCTGGCCCGCCATGCTGCATTTCTCCGGCCATCGCGCCCCGACCAGCGTGTACGCACACGGCTTTTTGACCGTCGACGGACAAAAAATGTCCAAATCGCGCGGCACGTTCATCACCGCCAAATCCTATCTGGAACAAGGCCTGAACCCCGAGTGGATGCGCTACTACATCGCCGCCAAACTCAACAGCAAAATCGAAGACATCGATTTGAACCTGCAAGACTTTATCAGCCGCGTCAACAGCGACCTCGTCGGCAAATACGTCAACATCGCCGCACGCGCATCAGGTTTCATCGCCAAACGCTTTGAAGGTCGTCTGAAAGATGTTTCAGGCAGCGCATTGCTGGCAAAACTCGCTGCCGAAAGCGACACCATCGCCGAGCAATACGAAAACCGCGAATACGCCCGCGCCCTGCGCGACATCATGGCATTGGCGGATGCGGTAAACGAATACGTCGATGCCAACAAACCGTGGGAACTCGCCAAACAGGAAGGTCAAGACGAACGCCTGCACGAAGTATGCAGCGAACTCATCAACGCCTTCACCATGCTGACCGCCTACCTCGCCCCCGTATTGCCGCAAACCGCCGCCAACGCCGCGCGTTTCCTCAATCTGGACGCGATTACTTGGGCGAACACGCGTGAAACCTTGGGCGGACACGCCATCAACAAATACGAACATTTAATGCAACGAGTGGAGCAAAAACAAGTGGACGATTTAATCGAAGCCAACAAACAAAGCATTCAGACGACCCCCGCGCCTGTTGAAGACAGCAAATACGAAAAAGTCGCCGAACAGGCGAGCTTCGACGACTTCATGAAAATCGACATGCGCGTCGCCAAAGTATTGAACTGCGAAGCCGTCGAAGGCAGCACCAAACTCCTGAAATTCGACCTCGATTTCGGTTTTGAAAAACGCATCATCTTCTCCGGCATCGCCGCGTCTTATCCCAACCCCGCCGAATTGAACGGCCGCATGGTCATCGCCGTCGCCAACTTCGCCCCGCGCAAAATGGCAAAATTCGGCGTATCCGAAGGCATGATCCTCTCCGCCGCCACCGCCGAGGGCAAACTGAGGCTCTTGGATGTGGATGCAGGCGCGCAGCCGGGCGACAAAGTGGGCTAAAACTGAAAAAAGCCGTCTGAAACATCTATAACCGATGTTCAGATGGCTTTTTTATACCTTATCAAACTATGGCATACCGGATAATTGCACCCTCATTCGTATTTTCAGACGGCCTTTAGCTGCCGCGAAAAAACCAAAGGCCGGCCCCATTCGGCCTTTCCGGCAAACCACCTGTATAATCCCGTCTTCATTTATCAAAAAACAATCAGGAAGCAAACCATGTCGTTACCCCCCTGCCCGCAATGCCAGTCGGAATACACCTACGAAGACGGCGGACAATATGTCTGCCCCGAATGCGCCCATGAATGGAACGAAACCGAAACACCGGCCGCCGATGAAGGCTTGAATGTCAAAGATGCCAACGGCGCGATTTTGCAAGACGGCGACACCGTGGTACTGATTAAAGACCTGAAAGTCAAAGGCAGTTCGATGGTCATCAAGCAAGGCACCAAAGTCAAAGGCATACGCCTGCAGGAGGGCGACCACAACATCGGCTGCAAAATCGACGGCAGCGCAATGAATCTGAAATCCGAATTCGTCAAAAAAGCCTAAAACCATTTTCAGACGGCCTGACGGCCGTCTGAAAACACATTTCGCCCATCCGACCTATGCAATGATATGACTATTTCGGCCTCTTCGTGCTGCTTTACCCCGGCATCATGGCTGCTTATTGGACCATCTCCGCACTGCTGTATTTCCTGATCTGGGAAAACCGCTATGCTGACGACACATGCACAAACACTCCGCCCGTCAGCGTCCTCATCCCCTGCTTCAACGAAGCCCGCAACCTGCAAACCTCCATCCCGCACCTGCTCAATCTTGACTATCCGGATTACGAACTGATTTTTATCGACGACGGCAGCACGGACGACACACTGCCGCTCATCCGCAGCTGGGCGCAACAGCACGACCGCATCCGCGTCCTTCATCAGGCCAACGGCGGCAAAGCTTCGGCACTCAACCACGGCCTGCGCCATGCCCAAGGAAAATATATCGTCTGCATTGACGGCGATTCCGTCCTTGACTACGGCGCATTGTCATACTTCGTACAAAGTATGGAAACAGACCCCAATCTCGGCGGGCTGACAGGCAATCCGCGCGTACGCAACCGCAGCACCCTGCTCGGCAAACTGCAAGTGGCCGAATTCAGCTCGATCATCGGCCTGATCAAACGCTCCCAAAGTATTTCGGGCATGTTGTTCACACTCTCCGGCGTCATCCTCTGCCTGCGCCGCGACATCCTGCTGGAGCTGGGCGGCTGGAGCGAAAATATGATTACCGAAGACATAGACATCACCTGGAAAGCGCAAACCGCAGGTTACAGCGTCGGCTACGAACCCCGCGCCCTTTGCTGGGTATTGATGCCCGAAACCCTGATCGGCCTCTACCGGCAACGGCTGCGATGGGCGCAGGGAGGTGCGGAAACCGTCCTCAAATATTTCCGTCAGATGCTCAGAATGCAAAACCTCCGCCTGTGGCCGTTGTATCTGGAATACCTCATTACCCTGTTTTGGGCCTTTGCCCTGCTGATTATGATACCCTTCGGACTGTGGCAGGGCATCAATGACGGCTCATTCAATCCGCTCACCGTAGAAGTGCCGACCGTCATCACTTTCTGCCTGTTCCTGCTGCAATTTTCCGTCAGCATGATAATCGACAGCCGCTACGAAACCGGGCTGTACCGCTACTTTTTCCACTGCATCTGGTACCCCTATGCCTTTTGGCTGCTGAACGGACTCACCCTGCTGCACGGTTTCCCCCGCGCCGTTTTCCGCGATAAAAACCGTGCAGCCACATGGATCAGCCCCGACAGGGGATTACAATAACAGGCCGTCTGAAAAATCAAACTGCCGAAACAGATTACCCGAGAACCAACCGCATGACCAGCCGCCGATCCCGCGATTTGGGGCAACTGATGATCATCACACGCCCCCGCTACCGTAACCGCCGCATCCTCATCCGCCATTTCATCCTAACCACGCTGACCTGGCTGATGTGGCTGGCCATAATTTATTTCATCTCCCGCAACCACCGCCAAATCTTCTCCCGCCCCATTCTCGACGGTCAAACCCTGCCCCAACTGGCTAAAACCGTCCTGCTCGTCATCCTGCTGCAATTTAACTTCCTACTGTCATGGTCGCTCATTACCGGCAGCGCGATGCGCAAACGCATGCGCCGCCAACGCAAAAACAACAAACAAAATACCGGCAAGGCCGTCTGAAAACACCTATTTTTCAACACCCAAAAGCCTAATTAACAAATAAACGGCATAAACAGGGGTAAATCATAAAAAAACTGCTTGAAATCAGGAATAATTTTTATTAGTATACCGCCCCTATGAAAAACGATCGCCTACTTACCTTTTCCATATTGGGATTTGTTACCCTGATGCACGTTGCATTATTTGCACTGCTGATGTTTTTAAATCCCCTTTCCTTACCACCGACAATCCAAGACATGGAATTTGTCGATTTGGGCGGGCTTGGCCTGCCCGGTGGCGGCGGAGGCGGCGAACCCGAAGCCGCTCCTGCGCCCGAGCTGAAACAGCAGCAGGCACAGCCCGAACCGCCCAAACCGGTCGAACCGCCCAAACCGGAAAAAATCAAGCCCAAACCCGTGGTTAAAAAAGCGGAAAAACCAAAAATCAAGCCTGTGGTTACCAAAACCGAAAAGGCCGACATCCGCATAGCCAAAGAAGAACCGAAACCCGAGCCAAAACCGGAACCCAAGCCCGAACCTAAGCCGGAACCCAAACCGCTTCCTCCGGCCCAAACCGCGCCGCCTCCTCCAAAACAGCCGGCATACACCGCCCCCGGGGGAACAGGTACTGGTGAAGGCAAGGGAACAGATCCCAAAGCACACGGCAAACCCGGCAGCACGGGCAGCGGCGGCGGATCAGGCGGCGGCAAAGGTTCGGGAGAAGGCACGGGTACAGGCCCGGGCAGCGGTTCCGGTAGCGGTGGCGGTAGCGGTCATGGAGACGGCGGCGGTGCAGGCAGCAGCGCAGGCAATGCCATCGTAAAAGCCGGCGGCAACCTCGGCGTACCGGCCTACCCGCCCCAATCTATCGACGACAGGGAAGAAGGCACGGTAGTCATGGATTTGCTTGTTGATCCAAACAATCAAGTAATCGAAGTCAAAGTAACCAAAAGCAGCGGCTATTCCCGCCTCGACAGGGCGGCACAGAAAGGTGCCCGCGCCGGTCATTACAATACAGGCGGCAAATGGGTGCGTTACAAAGGTGCAAGAATCACTTTCAAGCTTCCTTAAAAGTGCAACATACCGTTCAGGCCGTCTGAAACGGCCTAAAACAGAAATTTTTAATCAACCATAAACGAAAGAAAGCAGCAAACATGGATTTATTACACGTTTTCAAACAAGGCGACCCCGTCCTCATCGCCGCCTTCCTCATCCTCGTCATCATGAGCCTGGCCACTTGGACGGTGATGATCGTCCGCACCATCAAACTCCGCAGGGCCAAAAAAGCCAACGCCCGTGTCAAAGACCGGATTTGGGGCGCGAAATCTTGGGAAGATGCCATCCGCATTGCCCACGAAAACGAAGATGCACCAATGAGCAATATGTTATTGGACGCAGTCAAAGCAGACGAATTCTTCCATCGAAACCAAGATACCGATTTGGCTTCCGGCGTACCCTTCAGCCAATATCTGCTGCATCAGATCCATCACAACCAAGGACAGATTATGCGCGGCTTCGAAGGCGGCCTGACCGCACTGGCCTCCATCGGTTCCAGTGCGCCGTTTATCGGCCTGTTCGGCACGGTATGGGGCATCTATCACGCCTTAGTGAATATCGGACAAAGCGGCCAGGTCAGCATCGCCGCCGTTGCCAGCCCGATCGGCGAAGCACTGGTTGCCACGGCATTCGGCCTGTTCGCCGCCATCCCCGCCGTTTTGAGCTACAATTTCTTAGTGCGCGGCAATAAAACCCTGCAACAAGATTTGCATGCTTTCGGCCACGACCTGCACGTTCAAATATTAAACAAAAAAGACAAGGAGTAAACCATGTCCTTCTCCATGCACGACGGCGGCGAAGACTCGCCCGTAAGCGACATCAACGTAACCCCGCTGGTAGACGTGATGCTGGTTTTACTGATCGTATTCATGATTACCATGCCCGTACTGACCCACTCCATCCAAATCAGCCTGCCGACCGCCGCAGAAACCGTGAAGGGCGAAGAAGAGCAGAAACCGAAAGAACCGATGTGGCTGTCTGTGGACGACAAGGGGCAATACTTCATCGACCGGGGTGCGACCCCTACACCGAAAGAGCAGCTGGCGGCAGCATTTTCCGCCGCCGTCACCAAAAACCCGGATGTAATCTTGGCTGTGGATGCCTCCAAAGACGTTGATTACGGCACCGTCATTCAAGCCATCGACATTGCCAAGGAAGCCAAAATCAAAAAAATCGGCTTCAACACCGAAGTCAAAAATACCAACGGCGGACAATAAACCGCCTGCCCTCAGGCCGTCTGAAAAACATTTTTCAGACGGCCTCATTCATTTTCTGCCCATAATCCCTTAACCGTCTTCGTACAAAAGCGTAAAATCAGTCCGCAACCCCATCAACCACGCCACTGACGCCATGAAAAAACTGACCACCCAATCCCCCTCTTTCCAAGCCGAACTCAAAGCCCTGCTGGCCTTTGAGACCGCACAGAATCCCGAAATCGACCGCATCGTCGCCGACATCTGCGCAGATGTGCAAAAGCGCGGCGATGCGGCGCTCATCGAATACACCAACCGCTTCGACGGCACGTCCGCCCAAACCATAGCCGACCTCATCCTGACGCAAGACGATTTGCAGGCCGCATTTGAGCGTTTGCAGCCGGAAATTCAAACCGCCTTGAAAACCGCCGCCGCACGGGTCGAAAGCTATCACCAACGCCAAAAAATGGAATCGTGGACCTACGAAGACGAAGACGGCACGCTGTTGGGACAACAGATTACACCGCTTGACCGCGTCGGCATTTACGTCCCCGGCGGCAAAGCGGCGTATCCAAGTTCCGTCATCATGAACGCCATGCCCGCCCATGTCGCAGGTGTGAAAGAAATCATCATGGTCGTCCCCACGCCCAAAGGCGAACGCAACGACATCGTGCTTGCCGCCGCCTTCGTCGCGGGCGTTACCAAAGTCTTCACCGTCGGCGGCGCGCAGGCGGTTGCCGCCCTCGCCTACGGTACCGAGTCCGTACCGCAGGTCGATAAAATCACTGGCCCGGGCAACGCCTTCGTCGTCGCCGCCAAACGCCGCGTGTTCGGCGTGGTCGGCATCGACATGGTGGCAGGGCCGTCTGAAATCCTCGTCATCGCCGACGGTACCACGCCCGCCGATTGGGTGGCGATGGATTTGTTCAGCCAGGCCGAACACGACGAAATCGCCCAAGCCATCCTTATCGGAACGTCGCAGCCCTATCTCGACGAAGTCCAAGCCGCCATGAACCGCCTCATCGAAACCATGCCCCGCCGCGACATCATCGAAGCCTCGCTCGGCAACAGGGGCGCGATGATACTCGCCAAAGACTTGGACGAAGCCTGCGAAATCGCCAACTACATTTCCCCCGAACACTTGGAATTGTCGGTAGAAAACCCGCAGGAATGGGCGAAAAAAATCCGCCACGCCGGCGCGATTTTCATGGGACGCTACACCAGCGAAAGCCTCGGCGACTACTGCGCCGGCCCCAACCACGTCCTGCCCACCAGCCGCACCGCCCGCTTCTCCTCGCCGCTGGGTACTTACGACTTCCAAAAACGCTCCAGCCTGATCCAAGTCTCCGAACAAGGCGCGCAGAAACTGGGTAAAATCGCCAGCGTGTTGGCACACGGCGAAAGCCTGACCGCTCACGCGCGCTCAGCGGAATTCAGGTTGAAAGACTGATTCGGGCGAGCCGGCCATCCATCAAAAGCAAAGGTCGTCTGAAAACCTGTTGTTAGGGTTTTCAGACGACCTCTATTAAAAGAAACATCATGAAACAAGCCATTCAAGAAAAACTCACCCACATCGCCCATTCTGAGCCGCTGCATTTCCTGCTGGCGGTAGAGAGCGGCAGCCGCGCATGAGGCTTTGCCTCGCCCGACAGCGATTACGACGTGCGCACCATTTATATCCGTCCGCAGGAATATTATCTGCAAATCGACGAAGCGAAAGACACCTTTGAATTTATCGAAAACCAATGGTTTGACGTCGGCGGTTGGGACATCCGCAAAGCGTTGCGCCTGCTGCGGAAAAGCAATGCCACGCTGCTCGAATGGCTGCGTTCGCCGATGGTTTATACGCAGAACGATGATTTCACAGGCCGTCTGAACGCGCTTGCGCCGCAATACGTCCAAGCCGCCGCGCTGCTGCACCATTATCGCGGCATTGCAGGTAACGCTTTGAGAAACATGGATTTGGCGCAACCCGTCAAACTGAAAAAATGGTTTTACGTCCTGCGCCCGCTGCTCGCGGCACGGTGGGCAGTCAAACAAGGCGGCATCCCGCCGATGACGCTGGTCGAGCTGATGAGCGAATGGCAGACGGACTACGCCGCCCAAATCGCCGATTTGGTGGCCATCAAGGCGGAACAGGATGAAAGTTACCTGCATACGCTGTCGCCTGAATTGCAACGACTGACTATTGATTTATATAACGAAGTTTCCGAATTATCCGCCCCTGCCACCCAAGCCGCCGACAGCGGGCCGCTGAACGAATTGTTCCGCGAAACTTTGGCGGCGGTAAATGGATAAATTTATGCATAAAATCATAGGATATAGAGAATTACATACAGAAAATGGCGAGCCTGTTGAAATTACCATGTATCTTCCCTTTTTTTCTGACGAATACAAAGCATATATTTGCCAATATAAAATAAGCAAACATGATTATTGTGATGAGGGAAGGGCAATCGGTGAAGATATGTTGCAGGCTATTTATTTGGCTATGATTAAACTTGGCGTTATTCTGTCTCACACCGATTTCTGGAAAAAAGAAAATTTATCTTGGTACGGGGATAAAAATCTTGGATTTCCTTTGCTTGATAATTCCAACCAACATCAGCCGTAAATTGGATTCACAAATCCGACACACACCAAAGGCAGCCTGAACGTGCAGGCTGCTTTTCAATGCCCAACCACCTCACAAATCGAAGACTTGCATACACAAAACCTGCTTCTGCTCGAAGCCGTTTCCGGCAGCCGCGCCTACGGTTTGGCGACACCCGAATCCGATACCGACATCAAAGGCGTGTTTTACCTGCCCAAATCGATGTTTTACGGCATGGAATACATCCCGCAAATCAGCAACGAAACCAACGACATCGTGTATTACGAACTGGGGCGGTTTATCGAGCTTTTGCTGCAAAGCAACCCGAACACACTGGAGCTGCTCGCCTCGCCGCCCGACTGCGTGCGCTACCGCTCGCCGCTGATGGACGCGTTCAAAACCGAATGGTTTGTGTCCAAAGCCTGTCGCCAGAGTTTCGCCGGATACGCCTACGGGCAAATCAAAAAAGCACGCGGGCTGAACAAGAAAATCAGCAATCCGATGCCGTCTGAAAAGAAAAGCGTGCTCGATTTCTGCCACATCATAGAAGGCGCGCAAACCGTGCCGCTGCAACACTGGCTTTCGCAACGCGGAATGGAACAGCGGCGGGTCGGTTTGGTCAAAATCGCCCACGCCCGCGAACTCTACGCCCTGTTTTACGACCCCGACGGCACGCGCGGCTACCACGGCGTCGCGCTCAAACCCGAAGCCACCAACCTCTCCCTCAGCTCCGTTCCCGAAGGTGAAACCCCGCTTGCCTACCTTTCCTTCAACCAAGACGGATACAGCAGCTACTGCCGCGAATACGCCTCCTATCAGCAATGGCTGGCGGAACGCAACGAAACGCGCTACCAAGGCACGCAAGCACACGGACAGGGCTACGACGCCAAAAACATGATGCACACCTTCCGTCTGCTCGAAACCGCCCGCCACGGCGAAATCCGCCCGCGCCGCCCCAACCGCGACGAACTGCTCGCCATCAAACGCGGCGAATCTTCCTACGAAAACCTGCTGGGAAAAGCGGAACGGCTGATGGCAGAAGTGGAAACAGCGTTTGAAGCTTCCGACCTGCCCGAAACGGTAAATGCTGCTTCGGCTTTGGCGGCTTTGGTTTCAGTCAGGGAAAGCGTTTACGGATAGATGGCGAAAGGTCGTCAAAAATATTAGCTGCGTCTGCTTATATTTCACAGCAGAAAAACTTTGGTGCTGTACTAGATTAGCCCTAAATTCCACACCAAACCCGCAAGATTTTTAGCTGTTGGGACGGTGTGCCGAAGTTAAA
>NZ_JBQCVA010000023.1:0-35003 GCF_051962715.1 Neisseria sp. P0008.S010 | reverse complement strand
CCTATTGCTTCTTTGGATTAGGTTTTCGTATTTCATTTGGAAATTGTAAATCTTCAGGATACTTTCGCAAGAGGTCTTATATCTGATGAATACTATACGCTTTACCCGTTGATTCACCCTCAATCTTTCTAAAAACTCATCGCCCGCTTCATTGAGCCTATCGGTGCCGTCCAAGATTTTTTGCGGCTTTCACGGCCTGCATCCCTCAAGCACGGACAACAAACATGAAACAAAAAAGACGGCGCGGCAAGGCCGCCCGTCCGATACGGTTGAGGCCGTCTAAAAACACCAAAACGGTTTTTCAGACGACCTTTTGATTATACGGCTGCCGCCGTGTCGTGCTCGAAATCCAACACGGCTTCTTCCTTCTCCGCATCCCAATCCAGCCGCACGAAACCGCCCTCGGCCAGCCGCCCGAACAGCAATTCGTCGGCCAGCGCGCGGCGCAGTTTGTCCTGAATCAGGCGGCGCATCGGGCGCGCGCCCATTTGCGGGTCGAAGCCTTTTTCGGCCAGATAGGCGCGCAGGGCGGGGGTGAACTCGGCCTCCACCTTTTTCGCCAAAAGCTGCTGTTCGAGTTGCAGCAGGAATTTATCGACGATGCGGGTGATGACCGTGCCGTCCAGCGGTGCGAAGGGGATGATTGCGTCCAAGCGGTTGCGGAATTCGGGCGTGAAGGTTTTGTTTACCGCCTGCATCTCGTCGCCGCGCTCGTGCCGTCCTGTAAAGCCGAAGCTCGGTCGGCTCAGGCTTTCCGCACCGGCATTGGTGGTCATAATCAGCACCACGTTGCGGAAGTCCGCGCTTTTGCCGTTATTGTCGGTCAGCCTGCCCGCGTCCATGACCTGCAGCAGGATGTTGAAGATGTCGGGGTGGGCTTTTTCGATTTCGTCCAAAAGTAAAACGCAGTGCGGCTGCTTATTGACCGCTTCGGTCAACAGGCCGCCTTGTTCAAAGCCGACGTAGCCCGGCGGTGCGCCGATGAGGCGGGAAACGGCGTGGCGTTCCATGTATTCGGACATGTCGAAACGTTGCAGCGGCACGCCCAATGAGAAGGCCAGCTGTCGGGCGACTTCGGTTTTACCCACGCCGGTGGGGCCGGAAAACAGGAAGCTGCCTATCGGCCGGTCGGGCGAACCCAAGCCCGAACGGGACATTTTTACCGCCGATGCGAGCGCGTCTATGGCTGCATCTTGGCCGAACACCATGTTTTTCAGGTCGCGCGCCAGGTATTTCAGCACTTGTTTGTCGTCGTGGGAAACGGTTTTTTCCGGAATGCGGGCGACTTTGGCGATAACGGCTTCGATTTGGGCTTTGCCGATGACTTTTTTCTGCTTGGACTTGGGCAGGATTTTCTGCGCCGCGCCGGCTTCGTCCACAATATCTATGGCTTTGTCGGGCAGGAAGCGTTCGTTGATGTAGCGGGCGGAGAGCTCGGCCGCAGCTTCGAGTGCGCCGTTGGTGTAGCGCACGTCGTGGAAGTTTTCAAACACGGGCTTCAGGCCGCGCAGGATTTCGACGGTTTCGGCCACGCTGGGTTCGGCGATGTCGATTTTTTGAAAACGGCGGCTCAGGGCATGGTCTTTGGCGAAGATGGTGCGGTGTTCGTCGTAAGTGGTCGCGCCGATACAGCGCAGCGCACCTTTGGCCAGCGCGGGTTTGAGCAGGTTGGACGCATCCATCGTGCCGCCGCTGGTGCTGCCCGCGCCGATAATGGTGTGGATTTCGTCGATAAAGAGTATCGCGCCGTCCACTTTTTCCAAGGCTTTGACCACGGCCTTCACACGCGCTTCGAAGTCACCGCGGTATTTTGTCCCCGCCAGCAGCGCGCCCATATCGAGCAGGAAGACGGTGTGCCCGGCCAGCACTTCGGGCACGTCGCCGCGGACGATTTGGTATGCCAGGCCTTCAGCCAGCGCGGTTTTGCCCACGCCCGCCTCGCCCACCAAAAGCGGATTGTTTTTGCGGCGGCGGCACAATACCTGTACCAGCCTCTCCATTTCGTTTTTGCGGCCGATTAACGGATCGATGCGTCCGGCCTGCGCCTCGGCATTGAGGTTGACGGTATATTTCGTCAGCGCATCGCCTCCGGCTACGGCATTTTCTTCCTCTCCGTTTTCAGACGGCCTCTCCGCACCGTCGTCTCCCGCGTCGCCATGCGCCAGATAACGCAGGATTTCGACGCGGCTGACGGATTGCAGTTGGAGGAAATAAACGGCCGGACAGTCTTTCTCGCTCATCAGCGCCACCAGCACGTCGACCGGCCGCACTTCGCGTTTTTCCACCGACTGCGCGTGAACAATCGCCCGCTGCATCACACGTTGAAAACCGAGTGTGGGCTGGGTTTCCACCTTGTCCATCAGATTGGGCGGCAGTGTGGGCGTGTTGTCCTGAATGCTGCTGACCAGCTGGCCGGACAGGACATCCAAGTCCACATGCAAGGCTTCCAGCACCTGCTGCACGTCGTCCGACTGCTCCATCAATGCCAGCAGGAGCTGTTCCAAAGTAATCAGCTCGAAACTGCGCGCGCGGGCATCGGCATAAAGTTCTTGCAAAATCCGTTCCATCGCATCCGAAATCATGAAACCTCCTCCAAAATACATTTCAACGGGAATCCGGCGTCTTCGGCGCGGTGGTGCACCTGCATCTGCTTGGTCTGCGCGATGTCGCGGGTGTAGACGCCGCACAAGCCCTTGCCTTCATGATGCACCAGCAGCATCACCGCCACCGCCCTGTCTTCGGGCAGCCGGAAAACTTCGGTTAAAACCTCCACCACAAAATCCATGGTGGTATAGTCGTCGTTGAGTAGGAAAACGCCGTATTTGCGCGGCGGGCGAAGTTGCAGCGCACTGCCGCCTTCGGCCTGTTGGTGTTGTGTTCCCATGATGTTCTTTTTTCTGTCGCGATTCGGAAGCCGCCTATATTTTGTCTGCTTAGGCGTTTTTCAATCTTTTCAGACGGCCTCTTTGCCTCATAAATAGGAATGGTTATACTTTATCACAAATCATCAGAGGCCGTCTGAAAAACACCCAAGCCATCCCGCTCCTTACACCCGCTTTTAATCTGCTAAAATCCCGCTTTTACAACCCGCCACGGCAGCCCGAAAAATTTTCCGGCTGCCGCAAGCCATTGTCCCTACGCCATGAACTACCCTATCCCCAAACCCCGTGAAAAATCCCGTTGGCTCAATCTGTCTCAAGGCTCGCTGCCCTTGGCTTTGGCGCGTTATCTGCCGCATAAGCAGCTCAAGGTTGTCTTGACCCAAGATGCGGAACAGGCGCTACGCCTTCAGACGGCCTGGCTGTTTTTCCGTCCGCACGATACGGCGGTGTTCCTGCCGGACTGGGAAACGCTGCCTTATGAGCGTTTTTCGCCGCATCAGGATTTGGTGTCGGAGCGGCTCTCTGCGTTGTGGCAGATTAAGAGCGGCGCGGCGGATGTGTTGTTCGTGCCGGTTGCCACGGCGATGCAGAAGCTGCCGCCCGTGCCGTTTCTGGCAGGCCGCACGTTTTGGCTGAAAACGGGGCAGACTTTGGATATAGGCCGTCTGAAAAGCGATTTGGTGGATGCGGGTTACAACCATGTTTCCCATGTTGTCGCGGCGGGCGAATTTGCCGTGCGCGGCGGGATTGTGGATTTGTTCCCGATGGGCAGCGAGATGCCTTACCGCATCGATTTGTTCGACGATGAAATCGACAGCATCAAAACCTTTGACACCGACACGCAGCGCACCATCTCCCCCGTTTCCGAAATCCGCCTGCTGCCGGCGCACGAGTTCCCCACTGACAGCGAAGCGCAAAAAATCTTCCGCAGCCGCTTCCGAGAGGAAGTCGATGGCAATCCGAACGATGCCGCCGTGTACAAAGCCGTCAGCAACGGCCACTTCGGCGCGGGCGTGGAATACTACCTGCCGCTGTTTTTTCAAAACGAGCTGGAAACGCTGTTTGATTACATCGGCGAAGATGCGCTGTTTGTCTCTTTGGGCGATGTTCACGCCGAGGCAAACCGCTTTTGGAGCGACGTCAAATCGCGTTACACCATGGCGCAGGGCGACGAAACCTATCCGCCTTTGCTTCCACAGCATTTGTATCTCTCTTCCGATGTATTCGCAGGCCGTCTAAAAAACTACGGACAAGTGCTGCCCGATGTTTCCGGCAAGGAACACACCCTGCCCGACCTTGCCGTCAACCGCCAATCCGACGAGCCGTTGCAGGCATTGAAGGATTTTCAGACGACCTTTGACGGTCGGATTCTGCTGTGCGCCGAAAGTCTGGGACGACGCGAAACCATGCTCGGCTTCTTGCAGCAAAACGGTTTGAAGGCCAAACCTGTGTCCGACTGGCAGGGCTTTTTATCGGCGCACGAGCCGCTGATGATTACGGTCGCGCCGTTGGCATACGGGTTCAAACTGGGCGGGCTGCAATCTCCAAACCAACAGCAACCCACTCCCGCCTCTGAGGGAGAAGGCAAAGCGGTTACCGACCAAACCGAATTTTCCGCATCCGCAACAAACCCTCTCCCTAACCCTCTCCCACAGGAGAGGGAACAAAGTGCCGCTGCCGTTTCAGACGACCTTAAAACCGAAAGCAGCCTGCATCCCGTCGAAAATAGCCTGCACAGGCAAATCCGACAGCAACCTGCCCCCTCCCCCGTTGGGGAGGGTTGGGGAGAAGGCAAAGCAGTTGCCGCTCAAACCGAATTTTCCACAGCCGCAACAAACCCTATCCCACAGGAGAGGGGACAAAGTGCCGCTGCCGTTTCAGACGACCTAAAAACCGAAAGCAGCCTGTACCCCATCGAAAATAGTCTGCACGGACAAGCCCGACAGCAATCTGCCTCCTCCCCTGTGGGGGAGGGTTGGGGAGAGGGTAAAGCAGTTGCCGCTCAAACCGAATTTTCCACAGCCGCAACAAACCCTCTCCCGCAGGAGAGGGAACAGAATGCGGCAGCCGTTTCAGACGGCCTGAAAACCAAAAGCAGCCTGCATCCCGTCGCAAATGATCTGCACGAACAAGCCCGACAGCAACCTGCCCCCTCCCCCGTGGGGGAGGGTTGGGGAGAGGGCAAAGCAGTTGCCGCTCAAGGTGCCATCGCCGTCATCACCGAATCCGAGCTCTACCAATACGTCGCCCGTTCGCGCGTCCATAACCGCCGTAAGAAACACGCCGCCGTTTCAGACGGCCTGTTGCGCGACCTTGCCGAAATCAATATCGGCGACCCCGTTGTTCACGAAGAACACGGCATCGGGCGGTATATGGGCTTGGTAACGATGGATTTGGGCGGCGAAACCAACGAAATGATGTTGCTCGAATACGCGGGCGAAGCGCAGCTTTATGTGCCTGTTTCGCAACTGCATTTAATCAGCCGCTACTCCGGTCAGGCGCATGAAAACGTCGCCTTGCACAAGCTCGGCAGCGGCGCATGGAACAAGGCGAAGCGCAAAGCCGCCGAAAAAGCGCGCGACACCGCCGCCGAGTTGCTCAACCTCTACGCCCAACGGGCCGCCCAATCGGGACACAAGTTTGAAATCAACGAGTTGGACTATCAGGCGTTTGCCGACGGCTTCGGCTACGAGGAAACCGAAGACCAGGCCGCCGCCATCGCCGCCGTGATTAAAGACCTGACGCTGGCGAAGCCGATGGACCGCCTTGTGTGCGGCGATGTCGGTTTCGGCAAAACCGAGGTCGCCCTGCGCGCCGCGTTTGTGGCGGTGATGGGCGGCAAACAGGTTGCCGTACTCGCCCCGACCACGCTTCTGGTGGAGCAGCACGCGCAAAATTTCGCCGACCGCTTCGCCGATTTCCCCGTGAAAGTCGCCAGCCTTTCGCGTTTCAACAACAGCAAAGCCACCAAAGCCGCGCTGGAAGGCATGGCGGACGGCACAGTCGATATCGTTATCGGTACGCACAAATTGGTGCAGGACGACATCAAATTCAAAAACTTAGGTTTAGTGATTATCGATGAAGAACACCGCTTCGGCGTGCGCCAAAAAGAGCAGCTCAAACGCCTGCGCGCCAATGTCGATATCCTCACCATGACCGCCACGCCGATTCCGCGCACCCTCAGCATGGCGCTCGAAGGCCTGCGCGACTTCTCGCTGATTACCACCGCGCCCAGCCGCCGCCTCGCCGTGAAAACGTTTGTCAAACCGTTCAGCGAAGGCAGCGTGCGTGAAGCCGTGTTGCGCGAACTCAAACGCGGCGGGCAGGTGTTTTTCCTGCACAATGAAGTGGATACCATCGAAAACATGCGCGAGCGGCTGGAAACCCTGCTGCCCGAAGCCCGCATCGGCGTGGCGCACGGACAACTGCGCGAGCGCGAGCTGGAACAAGTCATGCGCGACTTTTTGCAGCAAAGATTCAACGTGTTGCTCTGTTCCACCATCATCGAAACCGGCATCGACATCCCCAACGCCAACACCATCATCATCAATCGCGCCGACAAATTCGGACTGGCGCAACTGCACCAGCTTCGCGGGCGCGTCGGCCGCAGCCATCACCAAGCCTACGCCTACCTGCTCACGCCCGAATACATCACCAAAGACGCAGAAAAACGCCTCGATGCCATTGCGGCGGCAGACGAACTCGGCGCAGGTTTCACCCTCGCCATGCAGGATTTGGAAATCCGCGGCGCAGGCGAAATCCTCGGCGAAGGGCAATCCGGCGAAATGATACAGGTCGGCTTCACGCTCTACACCGAAATGCTCAAACAAGCCGTGCGCGACCTCAAAAAAGGCCGCCAGCCCGACCTCGACGCACCGCTGGGCATCACCACCGAAATCAAACTGCACAGCCCCGCCCTGCTGCCCGAAAGCTACTGCCCCGACATCCACGAACGGCTCGTCCTCTACAAACGCCTCGCCGTCTGCGAAACCGTGCAGCAAATCAACGCCATACACGAAGAACTCGTCGACCGCTTCGGCCTGCCTGAACAACCCGTCAAAACCCTCATCGCAAGCCACCACCTGCGGATCGCCGCAAAAGAATTGGGCATAGACGCCATCGACGCGACAAGCGAGGCCGTCACCATTACCTTCGGCAAACACCACCAAATCGACCCGACAGAAATCATCCTGCTGATTCAGAGCGATAGAAACTATCGGCTGGCAGGGGCGGATAAGTTGAAGTTTACGGCTCAGATGGAGGATGTGGAGGCGAGGATAAATATGGTGAAGAATGTGTTGCGAAGGTTGAAGGCGGGGAAGGTAGCCTGAAAACGAACGTAGTGAGTTTCTGCGAAGCTAAAAGGTGCAGGCTGCTTTTTAAAAAATTTTTAATAGTTTTATCGTAACCATTATCTGTGCTTGCAAGGCACATTCAGACAAAGGAAAGAAGCATGACATTTGCCGATTTGAAAAAATCCGACACGTCGGCGGAATTTATCCGCCGCAAATTTACAGCAGAAGAAATACAGGAATTGCTGCAACACAAACGGCTAAAAGGCATCGTGTTCCGCGATTGCCCGCTGGGTGATGACGATGTGGCCCAAATTGCCAAGCTGCCCCAATTGGTGAACCTGGCTTTGGAGAATACCGACATCAGCGATGTAGGACTGGCGGCACTGGCTGATGCGGGCAAGCTCATGTATTTGTGGATAACTCATGCCAAAATTGATGGAAGCGGGCTGGCAACATTTGTAGAGAAAGGGCACAAATTGCGCTGCCTACAGGTGGATCATACTATGTTTGACGATCAAGCATTGCAACTTGCCGCCCGAATGCCTAAATTGGATGGGCTGCATCTGACCCATACTCGAATCAGTGAAGCTGGATTGATGTCGGTTACAAGTAATCCGCGTTTGAGGATTATCGCCAAACAGTTTTCAGACGAAATATACGCCCGATTCGAGCAGCAACAACGCGAACGGGCTAAAAAGCAGAAAACACCCCCTGAACCGGCAGATGTAGCTGCTGCCCAAGCTGCGTTGCAGGCTTTTTTTGATGCTATGACGGAATGTGAAGTTAGTTTCGTCAACTTTGATGATGACTGGACAGAACGCACGATTGCCCTGTTCCAACAATACGGCAGTGAAAAATTACCAGAACGGCAAAGCAAGGAAGGCCGTTACCATACCAGTGGGCAGCCGGAAGGTACATATGGAAACCATGTTTTCATAGATCAGGAAAAACAGGGGCGCAAAATCTGGCTCTATACCCAAGATGATCGTGACTTCTACCGTTTTTTGATGGTTAATGAAAACGGAGAATGGAAACTGGAAAAAGCGCAACAAAAATTGGAGGGCAAATGGGCGCGGAATTGGGTGTAAGGCTAACGGCAGATGTAGATAGCTATGTAGCAAGCCGTAGGTCGGATACTCGTATCCGATAAAACCTTTATACTGAAAATGTCGGATTCAAGTATCGGCCTACCGTTTCCACTTTACCATCAATCAATGGAGCAGTTGCAGAAAAATCTGCCATAACAATACCATTGCTGCAAACAGCAATACGGGATATGCCGCCAACCAAACAGTCAGCAGCACGGCTGTCTTTATACGCGGTTTGGGTGTACGCAGCCAATAACGTACTGCTGTCACGGCCTGCCACAGCCATGTCAGCAGCACGCTCGGCACCAGCACCAATACCGCCAGAAAATCCACCCCCGCTTCATCGGGCGAAACATATGGGACGAAATCTTTAGCTTCAAAATACACCAGAACAACGATAATACTTAATTGAACCAATACGGGCGGCAGAATTTGACGGATAAAAAATGCTTTCATTGCACACGCATTTCTCAAAAATGCTCTATTTCCGGCGTACCGATTCGGCCAGATCCGTTTCCCTATCTGTATGTCTGTATATTTCAGACTGCTGGAAAATCCAAACAATACGGAATGGAAATACACTGTCTCACGATCTGATTAATGAAAGGTAATGTCGTCTTCATTATCCTGAAACAGGAATTGCGCAATGAACCGGTAGAAATCTTCACGCGGTTTCCAGTTGTTTTTCAACAGCACGCGTCCTTGCGGTGTCTTAATGCGGGCATGGATAAACGCGCCTGGCGATTCGATGTGCGAGAATTTGGATTGGATGTCGCGAATTTCCCGATAAACTACAATGTGTTCTTTAAACAGGGTTTTCAGGATAAAACCTTGTTCGTACAGCGTGAGTCGTGTCTTGATCTGCCCTGCCACATAAATACCATACCAAGCGGTAAACAACATATTGAATAAGCCTATAACATTAGCAGAGCCCCCTGCAGCGCGGATATCTGCGCCTATGCCCATGTTCCAAATAAATAACAACAACAGGTAAATAATGGTAGCAAAGAACGTCCATGTGAGTGTATGACGGAAAGTGGCAAGCTCCCTGCCCAGTTTTCGGTGACGCATAATGTGTTCCCTTAATGTATTATTAAAGGAATGGATTGTAACATCATACACCCTTTATGCATATGTTTTTTAAAAGTTAATATTTTAAATAATTAGATTTAGATACAGATCCCATCTGATAAAAGGCAGCATACGGGTTTTGCTGTGTTTCAGGCCGTCTGAAAATTTGTTTTCAGACGGCCTTTCGCCTACAAAATATCGCAGGTGCCGTCCACTTCGCAGTTGGCGCGACGGTAAAGGCGGATAAGGCGTTCGGTGGACGCGTCGTGCGGCTGCGGCGGGATTTCGCCCGTCAGTTCGGCCAGAATGGTTTTGGCCAACTGTTTGCCCAGTTCCACGCCCCATTGGTCGAAGCTGTTGATGCCCCATACCACGCCCTGCACGAAAACTTTGTGTTCGTATAAGGCAATCAGGCTGCCCATGTTGCGCGGGTCGATTTTGTCGAGCAGCAGGATGTTGGTCGGGCGGTTGCCGCTGAATGTTTTGTGCGGCACGAGTTTTTCGATTTTTTCGCCGTCCATGCCCTGCGCTTGCAATTCCGCGCGTACTTCTTTCGCCGTTTTGCCGCGCATAAAGGCTTCGGCTTGGGCGAAAACGTTGGACAACAGGATTTCGTGATAGCCGGGCAGGTTGCTGCGTTTTTCCAGGCTGGCAATCAGGTCTATGGGGGTAATGTGGGTGCCTTGGTGCAGCAGTTGGAAGAAGGCGTGCTGGCCGTTGATGCCGGTTTCGCCCCAGATGATGGGTCCGGTATCCGTACCGACGGGGGTGCCGTCGCAGGCGGTCTGTTTACCGTTGCTTTCCATGTCGAGCTGCTGAATGAATCTGGGCAGGTGGTGCAGGTGTTGGTCGTAAGGGGCGATGACGTGGCTGCCTTCGCCGAAATAGTTGATGTACCAAATGCCTATCATGCCGAGCAGGACGGGCATGTTTTGTTCGAAGGGTGCGTTGATGAAGTGCTGATCCATCAGGTGCGCGCCTTCGAGCATTTCGATGAAGTTTTCTTCGCCCAGGTAAATCATGATGGACAGGCCGATGGCCGACCACAGGCTGTAACGGCCGCCCACCCAATTCCAAAACTCAAACATATTGGCCGTGTCTATGCCGAAGGCGGATACGGCTTCTTTGTTGGTGGAAACGGCAACGAAGTGTTTGGCGATATCTTCTTCGCGTCCGGTTCGCAAGAACCAGTCGCGGGCGGTATGGGCGTTGGTCAGGGTTTCCTGAGTGGTGAAGGTTTTGGATGCGATGATAAACAGGGTGGTTTCAGGGCGGACTTGTTCCAAAACGTCGCGCAGTTGCGTGCCGTCCACGTTGGAAACGAAATGCATGTTCAGACGCGGGTGGCCGTAGGTTTGCAGGGCGGTGCACATCATCAGCGGGCCTTGGTCGGAACCGCCGATGCCGATATTGACGATGTCGGTGATGGCTTGCCCGGTATAGCCCGTCCAATCGCCGTTGCGGACGGCACGGGCAAACTGCCCCATATGCCGGAGTACCGAATTGACTTTGGGCATGACGTTTTCGCCGTCCACATAAATCGGCGTGTCGGCGCGGTTGCGCAGGGCGATGTGCAGGGCGGCGCGGTTTTCGGTGTTGTTGATTTTCTCTCCGGCAAACATGGCGCGCATTTTTTCCGGCAAACCGCTTTCGCGTGCCAACTCGAACAGGCCGTTCAAGGTTTGGTCGGTGATGCGGTTTTTGGCGTAGTCGAGTGTCAGGCCGCCGACTTCGAGCCAGTAGCGGCAGGCGCGGTCGGGGTCTTGGGCGAAAAGGTCGCGCATGTGCACGCTTTTCATTTCTTCATAATGCGGCCATAGTTGCCGCCATGCGGGCAGTTCGGACAGGTGTTTCATGATGTTCCTTGATTGTGGGCGGTTCGGGTGTTTTCAGACGGCCTGTGCCGTTTATTCTTTGGTTTTGGTTTCGACATGCCGCCTGCGCAGGCTGCGTTTGCCTTTTTCCAGTTGCAAGCTGGCGGTTTCGCCCAGCCGCAGTGCGAGGCCGATGGCCAAAATGTCGATAACGGCCAGTTGCAGCAGGCGGGAAACCATGGGGGTGTATTGGCCGCTGTCTTCGTGCGAAAACACGTTTAACACGCAGTCGGCCAGATGTGCCAGCGGCGAGCCCATGCGCGTGATGGCGATGACGGCGGCACCGTTTTCCTTGGCCGTGCTGACCGCGTCGAGCAATTCGATGGACGCGCCGGAATTGGACACCACCACCACCACGTCCTGATCGCTCAGCACAGATGCCGCCATCAGTTGGATGTGCGGGTCGGAATAGGCCACGGTGGACATGCCGAAGCGGA
This sequence comes from Neisseria sp. P0008.S010, assembly GCF_051962715.1. Taxonomy (NCBI): domain Bacteria; kingdom Pseudomonadati; phylum Pseudomonadota; class Betaproteobacteria; order Neisseriales; family Neisseriaceae; genus Neisseria; species Neisseria sp. P0008.S010. The sequence continues at coordinate 23,356 of NZ_JBQCVA010000023.1, read as the reverse complement.
AGAATTTGTGCTGCGCGTCCTGCGCCACAATGCCGGAATTGCCCACGCCGTAAAACTCGATGCGGCGGGCATGGGTCAGCATGGCGATGGCGTTTTCCAGTTCGGCTTCGTGCAGGAAGCGGCGCGCGCCCAGCAAGGCGGCGGCGGTATTGCCCAACACTTTTTCCATCACGCCGCCCATGTCGTCGTCGGCATTCAATTCTTCATGTACAAACGGCATCCCTTCACTGCCCAATCCGGCCGATAGGGCAAGTTTGAATTCCGGCAGGCCTTTATAGCCCAGCGTGCGGCAGAAACGGATGACGGTGGGCTGGCTGACGGTGGCGCGTTCGGCAATTTCGGCCACGGCGGCATGGACGAACCATTTCGGCTCGGCCAAGGCGCATTCGGCCACTTTGCGTTCCGCACCCGACAAGTCGTTCAAGGCTTCGCTGATTTTATCCAACATGTTTTTCTCCTTATTTTGCTTTTTTTTGATTTTCAGACGGCCTCCCATCATGCGGGGAGGCCGTCTGAAAACGCCGTTTACCGTTTCCTTACGACCCGAGTTTGCCCGCCAAAGCCACCGCCGCGCCGGTGATGCCGGGGAATTCGGCCTGCACGATGTAAACGGGGATTTCGGCCAAATAGGCGGAAAAACGGCCTTTGTCTTCAAACCGGCGGCGGAAGGGCGAGGTTTTGAAATACGGGATGAAACGCGGGACGATGCCGCCGCACAGATACACGCCGCCGCGCGCGCCCAGAGTCAGGGCCAAATCGGCCGCCGCCGTACCCAGCGCGGCACAGAAAATATCCAACGCGCGACCGCACAGCGGCGAATCGCCGCGCAAGGCGGAGGCGGTGATTTCGGCGGCGGTTTGCGGCCTGCCGCCCGTTTCCTGCCTCAGGGCTTCGTGTATCAGTTCCAAACCCATGCCGCTGATCAGGCGTTCCGCCGACACATGGCCGAATTTTTTCCGCGCATAACGCCACACTTCGGCTTCTTCCTCATTGCCCGGCGCAAAGCTGACATGGCCGCCCTCCCCCGCCAGCGGGATATAACCGCCGCGCCCGTCGGGAATCAGCCCGCTGACACCCAGCCCCGTACCCGCGCCCAAAACCGCTTTGGGCGCATCTTTTGCCGCCGCGCCGCCGCCGACCTGTATCAGATGGTCGTCGGACAGCAGGGTAACGGCCAAAGCCTGCGCGGTAAAGTCGTTCATCAGCAGCAGGGTATCCAGGCCCAAGGCGCGGCGGGTGTCGCGGATGGAAAAATTCCAATGGTGGTTGGTCATCTGCACATGGTCGCCGGTAACGGGGTTGGCAATCGCCACCGCCGCGTGCTTCACCTCGGGTTTGCCGATGCGGACAAGGTACTCCGCCACCGCATCGACGATGCCCGCATAATCTTTGCATGCCAGCACTTGCACCTGTTCGAAATGCTGCGGCGCGGTTTCCAGTGCGAAACGCGCGTTCGTGCCGCCGATGTCGGCAATCAGGCGCGGCCAGAGGCCGTCTGAAAAATCAGTCCGCATAATACACTCCGCATTCTCCGGCCATCTGCAACACTTTGCCGACGGGATAGGTTTCGGGTTCGCCGATTGCGCGTTCGTAAACCACTTTTTTCTCCGCCCCGCCTATGGCCAGGTAGAGGTGCGGCACGCGGGCGATTTCCGCGGCCGTCAGGCTGATGCGGCCGTGAGGCGCGGTAACAGGCTCGGTGTACATCAAAGGCTGCGCGCAGTCGGGCGACATGGCCGCGGCCAACTGCGGCGACTGCGGAAACAGCGAGGCGGTATGGCCGTCCGCACCCATGCCCAACACCAGCACGTCGGGGCGGCGGTAATGCGCGGATGCCGCGCGTACTGTGCGTTCGGGCTGCAAATCGGTCGCATCGTCTTCAATCAGGGGAATCCACCGTGCGGCGGCGGCGCGGTTTTGCAGCAGGTTTTGCCGCACCAGCGCGGTATTGCTGTCGGCGTGGCCGGTCGGGACGACGCGCTCGTCCGCCAGTGTAACGCCCACCTTGCCCCAGTCCAAATCCGATTGAGACAGGGCGTGGAAAAAGGCAACGGGCGAACGTCCGCCCGACACGGCCAATACCGCCTCGCCGCGTTGTCCGAGCGTTCGGCGCAAATCCTGCGCCACCGCTTCCGCCAAGGCCCGGGCGGCCTGCTGCGCGGAAGGGAAGGAATGGAATCGTATGGTCATGGGTGTTCCTTGTGCGACGGCTCAGGCCGTCTGAAAACTGGTTTTCTGCCAAGCAGAAGCATCATGATTAAAGCCCCGGGTCCGGCCGTTCCTTTCAGACGGCCTGAGGGAAAACAATATATTGCGGCGGTACGCTTTCGGTCAGCCATACGCCGTTGTCGGCCAGATAGAATTTGTGGCCGGCGGCCGTCATGGCGGCGGTGTCGATGCGCAAAACGACGGGTTTGCCGTGCCGCGCGCCGACTTTGACCGCCGTTTCTTCATCGGCTGAAAGGTGGACGTAGTGGCGGCTTACGCCGTGCAGCCCCTGCCCGCGTATGGACGAAAGCGATTTTTCCGCCGTGCCGTGGAAAAGCACGGCGGGCGGTTCGGCGGCTTGGTGTTCTATTTGCACCTGTTGCGTGGAATGTCCCTGCGCGGCACGGATGCGGCTGCCGTCTGCGGAAACGGTGAGCCGTTTTTTGTCGTTGGTTTCCACAACTTCCATCAGCACTTCGCGCGTGATACAAAGGCCGGTGCGGTTGTGGAGATTGGCTTTTGCCAACAGGTCGTCTATGTCCGCCCAACCGTTTTTATCGAGTGTCAGGCCGATTTGCTCGGGACGGTGGCGCAAAATCAGGCTGAAGAATTTGCTGACCGATTTGCGCTGTTGTTCGTTTAATTCGTTGTTTTGCATTATTCTATTCCATACACACCGTTTTCAGACGGCCTTAGGCAGCAGAAAGGACGCCACCGCGCCCGCCACCGCCGACAATGGAGGAATGGTTGTTATCACGAGTATCACCGACCACGGCTGATCGACTGCCAACGCCGCCGCATTAACAACAACAAGCCACATGATAATCACAATAAGTGCTGCCGCCGCAGCCAATATCACCGACAACAATATCCCGGCCGCAGTGTACCGAAGCTTGAAGAGTTTGGCTGCCGCGGCATACAGCAAGGCGGTCGGCAATGTAAAAGCCATAGACTGCATACACAGCTCGAAAGCGAATGACAGCATTTTCATGCCGAAGCCGCTTTTTGCATCCAAATAACCGATAATCAAACCAAATCCCGCCGCAACCGCGCCAACTATTAACGGCAGCATGACGGCAGGTTTCCAATATGACGAAATTTTGATTTGATCCATACGGTTCTCTGCATCTGTTTTCAGACGGCCTAATAATTGAAACAGGCCGTCTGAAACTTCAGTCCTGTTCTTCCAGCCACAAATCGCCGTTTTCGGCCAGCATGGCGCGGGCGGCTTCCACCCCGCGACTGCCGGCGGGATAGGGGTGCGGCGGCACGGGCAATGCCGCCCAATGTTCCAGCACGGGTGTCAGCCATGCCCAGGCGGCTTCGAGTTCGTCGCGGCGGTTGAACAGGTTCAGACGGCCGTCTATCACTTCGCGCAACAGGAGTTCGTAGGCTTCGGCACGGCGGCCTGCCGCGGCCTGCGCCAAATCCAACACCATTTCGGCGGGTACGGTACGGTCGCTGCCGACAGCCTTGACGGCCAGCCGCACGCGCACGGTTTCCTGCGGCTGCAGGCTGATGACGATGCGGTTCGGTACGGCGGCATAGAGTTTGCCGTCGTCGGGCTGCGGTTTGAAATTCAGCACGATTTCGGCCGTCCTGCCTGCCAGCCGTTTGCCGGTACGCAGGTAAAACGGCACGCCCGCCCAGCGCGGATTGTCGATTTCGGCTTTGATGGCGACATAGGTTTCGGTGCGGCTGCCGGCGGGGACTTTGTGTTCCTGCGCGTAGCCGTTCAAGCCGGCCGACGGGGCGTATTGGCCGCGTATGGCCTGTTTGTCGATGTCGTTCAGCGGTTTGAGCGATTGGATGACTTTGAGTTTTTCGTCGCGAACGTCGTCGGCCTCCAGTGATTTGGGGCGTTCCATGGCGGTAAAGCACAGCATTTGCACGATGTGGTTCTGCACCATGTCACGCAACGCGCCGGTGATGTCGTAAAACTCGCCGCGCCCTTCCACGCCCAGCGTTTCGGCAATGGTAATCTGCACGGATTGGATGTAATCCTTATTCCACAAGGGTTCGAACAAGCTGTTGCCGAAGCGCAGCGGCAAAAGGTTTTGCAGGCCTTCTTTGCCTAAGTAGTGGTCGATGCGGTAGATTTGGTTTTCTTGGAAATAGGCCGCCACGTCTTCGTTGATTTTGCGGCAGGAAGCCAAATCCGTGCCGAGCGGTTTTTCCAGCACGATGCGGACTTTGGGCGCGTTCAGGCCTGCGGCGGCCAGTTTTTCGCAGGCGGGGGCAAAAAATTTGGGCGCGGTGGAAAGATAGACGACTACGGCGTCGGCGTCGGGGCGTTGGTTCACTTTGTCGGCCAGCGCGGAAAAATCGGCCGCTTCGCCTACGTCCAGCGACAGGTAGTCTATGCGTTGTTCAAACTGCGCCCAGACCGCATCTTCGATGTTTTCGATGTGGATTTTGCTGTCGCGCCCCACTTTGGCCAAAAATTCTTCGCGGCTGAATTTGCTGCGGCTCACGCCCAAGATGCGCCCCTGCGGATGCAGCAGTCCGGCCGCATGCGCCTGATACAGGGCGGGCAGCAGTTTGCGCATGGCCAAATCGCCGGTTGCGCCGAATAAGACCAAATCGAAATTTGTCTGCGGTTTCATTTTTTTCCTTATATTGATGCGGAAAAGGCCGTCTGAAAACGTGCCGCACGGTAAAAACGTAGCAATGCTACACGCGGCTACATGATTTGTCTACGACCCGCCGTATAACGGATAATTTATTGCAGCACAACACGCGCGGCACAGTCGGCAGTATAATATGTTGCAAAACTACACAACAAGGCCGAACACCATGACCGCTATCCACCCGCAACTTGCCGCCGTTACCGAGCGCATCATCGAACGCAGCCGCGCCACCCGCTCCGCCTACCTGCAACGCACCAAAGCCTACGAACGGCAGGGGCGCGTGGAACGCGACCGCTTAGGCTGTTCCAATCTGGCGCACGGCTATGCGTCGATGCCCAAAACCGTCAAAATCCAAATGCAGCAGCCAAGCGTGCCGAACTTGGGCATCATCACGTCCTACAACGACATGGTTTCCGCACACCAGCCGTTCAAGGATTTCCCCGATTTGATTAAGGACGAAGCGCAAAAACACGGCGCGACGGCACAGGTGGCCGGCGGCACGCCCGCGATGTGCGACGGCATCACCCAAGGCTACGAAGGCATGGAGCTTTCGCTGTTTTCGCGCGACGTGATTGCGATGAGTACCGCCATCGGCCTGTCGCACCAAATGTTTGACGGCGCGCTGCTGATGGGCGTGTGCGACAAAATCGTCCCCGGCCTGATGATAGGCGCGTTGAGTTGCGGCCACATCCCCGCCATCTTCGTGCCCGCAGGCCCGATGACCAGCGGCATCGGCAACAAGGAAAAAGCCCGCACCCGCCAGCGTTTCGCCGAAGGCAAAGTCGGCCGCGACGCGCTGCTTGAAAGCGAAATGGGTTCGTACCACAGCCCCGGCACCTGCACGTTTTACGGCACGGCCAATTCCAATCAGATGATGATGGAAATGATGGGCGTACACCTGCCCGCCGCCGCCTTTTTCAACCCGCACACGCCGATGCGCGAAGCCCTGACCCGCGCCGCCGCCGCCCGCCTTTCAGACGGCATCAAAAACCGCAGCATCAAGCCCATAGGCGAAATGCTGTCCGAAAAATCGTTTGTCAACGCAGTCATCGGCCTGATGGCCACGGGCGGCTCGACCAACCACACCATGCATTTGGTGGCCATGGCGCGCGCGGCGGGCATCATACTCAACTGGGACGACTTCGACGACATCTCCGCCATCGTCCCGCTGCTCATCCGCGTTTACCCCAACGGCCAGGCGGACGTGAACCATTTTGCCGCGGCTGGCGGGCTGCCCTTCGTCATCCGCGAACTGCTGGACGCGGGTTTGCTGCACGACGACGTGGACACGGTGGTCGGCCGCGGCATGAGGGCTTACACACAAGAGCCGTTTTTAATCGAAGGCCGTCTGAAATGGCAGGACGCGGTAGCCGAAAGCCGCGACACCGAAGTCCTGCGCCCCGTATCCGCGCCCTTCTCGCCCGACGGCGGCCTGCGCGTGATGAAAGGCAACATCGGGCGCGGCGTGATAAAAGTCTCCGCCGTGAAAGACCACTGCCGCATCATCGAAGCCCCCGCCATCGTGTTCGACGACCAAAAAGAAGTGCTGGCCGCCTTCGAACGCGGCGAACTGGAACGCGATTTCGTCTGCGTCGTCCGCTTCCAAGGCCCGCGCGCCAACGGCATGCCCGAACTGCACAAACTCACGCCGCCCCTGGCCATCCTGCAAGACAGGGGCTTCCAAGTCGCGCTGGTAACCGACGGGCGCATGTCGGGCGCGTCGGGCAAAGTCCCCGCCGCCATCCACATGTCGCCCGAAACCCTGCTCGGCGGCGGCATAGGCAAAATCCGCACCGGCGACATCATCCGTTTCAACTCCCACACCGGCGAACTGACCGCACTGGTGGACGAAGCCGAATGGGACGGGCGCGAAACCGCCGCCGCCGATTTGAGCGGCAACCTGCACGGCATTGGCCGCGAACTTTTCGCCGGTTTCCGCAGCATCACCGGCAGCGCGGAAACGGGCGCGATGAGCTTGGGCGGGGATTTCGGCTGAACGTTTCAGACGGCCTGCCGCAACGCAGAGGCCGTCTGAAAACATCACCCCGCACCTTAGCAAACCGAAATAAATACATCCGACACACAACCGTGGGCGGCATCGGAACATGCCGCGGCAAACCGCAGGCCGTCTGAAAAACGCATCTGCCGCCCGCACCAACCGATAAGGAAAACGAAATGACACCGCGCGAAATCCTGACCGCCGGCCCCGTCGTCCCCGTCATCGCCATCGACGACCCGCAAACCGCGGTCGGATTGGCGCAGGCACTGCTGGACGGCGGCATCCGCGTACTCGAAATCACCTTGCGCACGCCCGCCGCCGTCGAAGCCATCCGCCGCATCAAACGCGAAGTACCGGCCGCCGTCGTCGGCGCGGGCACCGTCATCAACGCCGCCCAACTCAAAGCCGTAACCGAAGCGGGCGCGATGTTCGCCATCAGCCCCGGCATCAATACGCCCTTCGCCCAAGCGGCGGCGGCAGCCGACATCCCCGTCATCCCCGGCGTTTCGGGCGCGGGCGAACTCATGCTGGCACTCGAACACGGCTTCGACACCGTCAAACTCTTTCCGGCCGAAGCTGTCGGCGGCATCAAAATGCTCAAAGCCCTGCACGGCCCCTTCCCCCAAGTGCGCTTCTGCCCCACCGGTGGCATAGCCCCTGCCGCCGCACCCGACTATCTGGCGCAGCCGAACGTACTCTGCGTCGGCGGTTCGTGGCTCACCCCCGCGCAACTGGTCGCCGAAAAAAACTGGCGCGCCATTACCGAACTGGCCGAACAGTCCGCCCGACTGAAGCCCGCACCCCACCGATAAGGAGAAAACCATGAACCGCCTGCTCTTCCTGCTGCCGGCCGCCGCACTAACCGCCTGCCAAAGCCCCGCACTGGCCACGGGCGAAAGGCCGTCTGAAACCACCGGCAACCTGATTATCGGCTACGACCCCGCCGTGGGCATCGAACCGCTGCTGGCCGCCGCATCCGACTACCGCGCCGAAATCCTGCACCGCTACACAATCATCAACGCCGTCGCCGTCAAACCGCCGGCAAACACCGACCCGCAACAGGCCGTACGCCATTTCAAAAAGGTACGCGGCGTATTGTCGGTGGAATCCGACCGCGTCATGCAGCTGCACGCGCAGCAATAAAAGAGGCCGTCTGAAAACCCGTTCGGATTGTTCAGACGGCCTCTTTAATGGTTAACAAACCATTTCCGGCAGCGGTTTACTCCGTGGCTTCGGGAGCGGGCGCGCTGCGTACGTTTTGGCTTTTTTCCTTATGTTTGATCAAGGCGCGGTCAAACTTGTCCATCAAAATATCGATAGCGGCATACATATCCGGCTCGATGGTTTCAACGTGCAGGTCTTTGCCGGACAAATGGGCATCCACCTCGGCTTTGTGCTCCAATTTGTCTACCGAAAGGGTTACGGTTACGGAAATCAGGTTGCCCGCATGGCGGTTGATGCGCTCCAGCTTGCCGGAAACATATTGTTTGATGGCTTCGGTTACATCGAAATTCAAACCGGTGATTTTCAAGTTCATAGTCCTACTCCTTACGGTGGGTTGGTAAGGCCGTCTGAAAACCCGTTCGGATTGTTCGGACGGCATGGAAACTAGATCCTGCGTTGGTGTGCCGGCGCGATGTTGAGGCTTTCACGGTATTTCGCCACGGTGCGGCGGGCAATGTCTATGCCCTGCCGTTTCAACAGCTGCGCCAGTGCTTCATCGGAATGCGGTTTGTGTTTGTCTTCGTTTTCTATCAGTTGGGCCAGCATGGCTTTGACCGCGCTTTGGCTCGTTCCCTCCTGACCGTCTTCGGCATTGACTGCCTGGCTGAAGAAGTAGCGTAGCGCAAACAATCCGCGCGGGCAAGACAAATATTTGTTGTTGGCGGCGCGGGAAACGGTACTTTCGGCCAGCCCCAATTCGGCGGCGGCATCCTTCATCAGCATGGGCACCAAGCCGATTTCGCCGAAGATGAAAAAATCTTCCTGCCGCGCGACGATGTATTCGGCCAGGCGGATGACGGTGTTTTTCCGCAGCTCGAGGCTGTCGATTTTCTGCCGCGCCTCCTGTATTTTTTCGCGCCAAACTTCATCTATGCCTTCGTCTTTCAATGCGTCGGCCAATTCTTCGTTCATTGCCAGCTGCGGCCAGGCCTGTTCGTTGCCCGCCACTTCCCACCGCCCGTCTTCGCCCTCGCGCACCCAGACATCGGGCTGGATGAAGGCCGTCGGTTCGGCCGAGGCGAAACCGTAGGCGGGATAAGGGTTCAGCCCGGCAATCAGCTCGAGTGCGGCTTCGATGATGTCGGCGGTGTAGTCCGGCAGGGCTTTTTTGAATTTTTCCAGTTTTTGCGTTTTGCTGCGGTTGAGGTCGTCGAGGAAGCGGCTGACGATTTGTCCCGCGCACTGCCGCGACGGGCTGGCGGGCAGGCGTTGCAGTTGTAGCATCAGGGATTCGCGCAAATCGGCCGCGCCCACGCCGGGCGGGTCGAAGTTTTGCAGCCGGTCGAGCGCGTCCTGCATATCGTCTTCGTCCAACATCCATTCCAGCGGGGTGTTGTCGATGATTTCTTCTAGGCTGTCGGTCAGGTAGCCTTGTTCGTCCAGCGAGTCGATGAGTATGTGTACGCGGGCGGCTTCTTGTTCGCTCAGCGGATGTTCGCACACTTGGTTGTGCAGGTAGCGCTTGAAATCTTCTTCGTCGGCGATGGTCGCCCAAACGTCTTCGGCATCTTCGCCGCCGATTTGGTTGCGGCTGGAAACGGCGGCCGACAGGCGGGTCGGTTCGAAACGGCCGTCTTCCGCCGGTTCGCGCCGCTCCAACAGCGGATTGTCCTGAAGCCAGTCGTCCACTTCCCGCTCCAGTTCGAGGCCGGACATCTGCAAGACGCGCAGCGATTGTTGCAATCCCTGGTTGAGCTGTTGGGTTTGCTTGAGTTTTAGTCCGAGTAATGTCATGTTGTTTTTGTGTATTTGCTTTTATGCTATCGGTCAGGCCGTCTGAAAATGATTGTTCGCGCCCTCACGCATTTTTTCAGACGGCTTGTCAGTAATTGAAGTTTTCGCCGAGGTAAACGGCACGGACCTGTTCGTTGTTTACCAAGTCTTCGGGTTTGCCCGAAGCCAACACCGCGCCGTCGCTGATGATGTATGCCCTATCGCAGATGCTGAGGGTTTCGCGCACATTGTGGTCGGTAATCAGTACGCCGATGCCGCGCGATTTGAGGAAGCCGATGATTTTCTGAATATCGATGACGGCAATCGGATCGACGCCCGCAAACGGTTCGTCCAACAGGATGAAGCGGGGCTGCATGGCCAGCACGCGGGCGATTTCCACCCGCCGCCGTTCGCCGCCGGACAGCGACGGCGCGGGGTTGTCCCGCAGGCGTTCGATGTTGAGGTCGGCCAACAGGCGTTCCAGTTCACCGTCGATGCGTTTTTTGTCTTTGATGCTGATTTCGAGGATGGCGCGGATGTTCTGCTCCACCGTCATTTTGCGGAAAATCGACGCTTCCTGCGGCAGGTAGCCCAAGCCCAGCCGGGCGCGTTCGTGTATCGGCATATGGCGCAGCTCCTGCCCGTCGAGCATAATGCTGCCGTTGTCGGCGGCAATCAGGCCGACTATCATGTAAAAGCTGGTGGTTTTGCCCGCCCCGTTGGGGCCGAGCAGGCCGACGACCTCGCCGCTTTCGATTTCAAGCGAAAAATCTTTCACCACTTGGCGTTTTTTGAAGGTTTTTTGCAGGTTGCGCGCGACAAGGCGGCTGGTCTTTTCCGGAATCATGCTTATTTTTTGAGAATATGACACAGGGTCATTGTACTTTGTTTTCAGGCCGTCTGAAACCGCAAAACCGCTCGCGGCGGCTGCGGATTGCGGGCTGCCGGACGAAAGGATTGGTTTATGGACATCAACCGGCGCGGTTTTCTGTTTTTGGCCGCAGGCGGCCTGCTGCTGCTCAACGGCTGCGGCAGGAAAGCCGCCCGTTCCGCCCTGCCGCGCGGCAGCCGCGTTTTGGCTTTGGGCGATTCGCTGACGGCGGGTTTCGGCGCGTCTGCCGGCGGGGATTATCCGCGCCGTTTGGCCGACATTACCGGCTGGCAGGTAATTAACGGCGGTGTGTCGGGTGACACGTCCGCCCAAGCCCTTGCCCGCCTGCCCGGGCTGCTGCAGCCGAAACCCGGCCTCGCGCTGGTGTGCATCGGCGGCAACGATTTCCTGCGCCGCATCAGCGAGGACGAAACCCGCGGCAACATCGGCCGCATCCTGCAAACCCTTCAGACGGCCTCCGTATCCGCCGTTTTGGTGGCGGAGCCGCATTTCACCATCGGCGCGTTGGTCGGCAGTTTGAGCGACCATCCGCTGTACGGCAATTTGGCGGAAACCTACCGCGTGCCGCTGCTGGACGGCGCGTGGTCGGAAATCCTCGGACGAAGGGAGCTGCGTTCCGACCAAATCCACGCCAACGACGAAGGCTACCGCCTGTTTGCCGAAAAAGCGGCCGATTTTTTGCACCGGCAGGGGTTCTTTCAGCCGTAAACCGCTATGTTCCAATCTATAGTGGATTAAAATGAAAAATTTCCGCCATCGTCATTCCCGCCTGCGCGGGAATGACGACATGGCATCCTTCTTTGGATTTACCGTATCTTTAAATAGCGGATTAAATTTAAACCGGTACAACGTTGCCCCGCCTGTCCCGATTTAAATTTAATCCGCTGTCAAACGGCAAAAGGCCGTCTGAAAACCCGCAGCGGTTTTTCAGACGGCCTTTCCATCGGATATTTCTAATGGATGTTTCTAGCGGTGCGACGCCATATTGTCGCGGTGGATAAGTTCGTCTTCGTGGGCGTAGCCTAATTTTTCGGCGATGCGCTCGGACGGGGTTTGCAGGATTTTGGCGGTTTCGCCGCTGCTGTAATTGGTGAGGCCGCGGGCAATTTCTTTGCCCTCGGTATCAAGGATGGCGACGAGTTCGCCGCGGTGGAAATGGCCGTCCGCGCGGATGCAGCCGACGGGCAGCAGGCTGGCGTGTTGTTCGGTCAGGGCTTTTGCCGCGCCGCTGTCGACAGTCAGGCTGCCTGCGGTTTGGACGTGTCCGAGCAGCCATTGTTTGCGGGCGGCGACGCGGCTGTGCGCGCTGGTGAAAAGCGTGCCTATGCTTTCGCCTTGTTTGAGGCGGACGAGGACGTCGGGTTCGCCGCCCCATGCGACGACGGTGGCGGCTCCGCTGAGTGCGGCACGTTTGGCGGCAGTCACTTTGGTGTACATGCCGCCGGTGCCGACGCTGCTGCCCGCGCCGCCCGCCATGCTTTCGAGGTCGGGATGATCGGCTGCGATGGTCGGAATCAGTTTGGCTTGCGGATTTTTGCGCGGGTCGCTGTCGTACAGGCCTTTTTGGTCGGTCAGAAGGACGAGGGCGTCGGCTTCGATGAGGTTGGTGACGAGCGCGCCGAGGGTGTCGTTGTCGCCGAGCTTGATTTCGTCGGTGGTAACGGTGTCGTTTTCGTTGATGACGGGGACGATGCCTTTGGACAACAGGGTTTGCAGGGTGCTGCGGGCGTTGAGGTAGCGGGTGCGGTTGCTCAAATCGTCGTGGGTGAGCAGGATTTGGGCGGTGCGGATGCCGTGCGGTGCGAACGCGTTTTCGTAGGCTTGGGCGATGCCGGTTTGCCCGACGGCGGCGGCGGCTTGCAGTTCGTTGATGGCGGTGGGGCGTTTGCTCCAGCCCAGCCGTTTGATGCCTTCGGCGATGGCGCCGCTGGAAACGAGGACGGTTTGCACGCCTTGTTTGCCCAGTTCGGCGATTTGCGCCGCCCAGCGGTCGAGTGCGGCTTGGTCTATGCCTTTGCCGCCCGCGGTAACGAGGCTGGAGCCGACTTTGACGACGAGGAGTCCGACTTGGGACAGGTTGTTGATGCTCATGATTTCTCCTTTTATATCAATTTATTGTTTATATCGGGTTATTGCTTGTCGCGCTCCTGCCAGAAATATCGCCAGACAAAGCCGGGGAAGGCGGCCACGAGGAAGAGGCAGACGGTTACGGCGTAAAACTCCCAATCCTGCGGATGGACGCTTCCCGCACGGCTTTCCAGTAGGTAAGCGAGCGCGGCGGTCAGCGCGAAGCCTGCGGCCAGTTCGATTAAGTGGTGGCCGATGTGTTTGCGCGCCATCGGTTTGACGGCGAACAGGCGGGTGGTCAGGAACGGCAGGTTGGCGAAGATGACGGCCAACAGCAGCAGTGTGTACATGGGTGCGGTCATGGTGTGCTTTCTTGTAGTGAAGATGGTTTCAGACGGCCTTTATGGTTCTGCATCATACTGGAGGCCGTCTGAAAATGTTTTCGGGCGGACGGTGCGGCTTTTCAGACGGCCTCCTTCGTTATTTTACCCGCAAAATCCGCGGTTTCGCGACAAGCGGCCGTTACGCCGTCCGGCTTCAGGCAAACGGCGGCACGGCATAACCCGCCTGCCGCAGCAGTTCGCAGGTTTCATATGCGGGCAGGCCCATCACGCCGGTGAAACTGCCCGACAGTTCGCGCACGAAAATGCCGCCCAAACCCTGTATGCCGTATGCGCCCGCCTTGTCCAGCGGTTCGCGGCTGCGGATGTAGGCGGCAGTTTCGGCTTCGGTCAGCGGTTTGAAGGCAACGTGGTTGGTATTCAGTGCATGAAAGATGCGGCCTCGGTAATGCAGGCAGACGGCGGTATACACCTGATGGCTGCGGCCGGAAAGGGCGAGCAGCATTTCGCGCGCGTGTTCGGACGATTCGGGCTTGCCCAGTATCTTGCCGTCCAGCGCGACGGTGGTGTCGGCGGCAATGACGGGAGCGGCGGGTTCGGGTTTGCCCACCGCCTGCCAAACGGCAAGCGCGGCGATGTTTTTTTCGGCGGCCAACCGTTGCACATAGTCTGCAGCATCTTCTTGCGGTAACGGGGTTTCGTCTATATCGGCGGCAATGCGTTCGATACGGTAGCCCAGATTTTGCAGGATTTCGCGGCGGCGCGGGCTGGCGGACGCGAGATAAAGCAGCGGCGCGGTCATTTTTTGCCTTGTCCTTTCACGGAAGCGCGTTGCAGGGCATCCAGCCAGCGGGTCGGCAGGATGCGTTTGAGATACCAAAAGGCAACTGTCGGCACGGTAACGAGATAACGGGCTTTGGGGCGGCGGTCGGTCAGGGCGCGTATGCAGACGGCGGCACATTCCTGCGCGCTCAGTGTAAACGGGACGGCCGCGCCTTCGGCCTGCAGGCGGTTGAGCTGGCAGCGGTAATTTTCGGCGTGGACGCTGTTTTCATAGTCGATGTGCTGCCTGAATTTAATCAAGGCATTGTCGCGAAAGCGGGTGGCGATGGGGCCGGGTTCGACCAGGCTGACGTGAATGTCTGTGCCGTGCAATTCGTGGCGCAAAGTGTCGCACATGCCTTCCAAAGCGAATTTGGTGCTGTTGTACGCGCCGCGCCAAGGCATGGCGGCAAAGCCCAAAATACTGCTGTTGACCAGGATGCGGCCGTGTCCCTGCCGTCTGAAAACGCGCATGGCGGCATTGAGGCACTCCCACGCGCCGAAAACGTTGGTTTCAAACTGTTCGCGCAGGGCTTGGCGCGGAACGTCTTCCACCGCGCCGACCTGCCCGTAGCCCGCATTGGAAAAGAATGCGTCGAGCGTGCCACCCGTTTGGTTCAAAATGCCGTCGAAGGCCGTCTGAATGCTGCCGCTGTCGTCCACATCCAATTGCAGGGCATACGCGAAGCCTTTCCGGCGCAAACGTTCGGCATCTTCCGCACGGCGGCAGGACGCGAACACCTGCCAACCCATTTGCCGCAGCATTTTGGCGGTTTCATAACCTATGCCGCTGGAACAACCGGTGATGAGGATAGATGGCATGGAGTAGTTTCCTTTCTTGACCTTTAACGCCTTCTTCTAAAGTTTAAACAGATAACTTTTTGAATTATAAAGAAATTTTCAACAAAAAATCTTTACGGGGAAATGATATTGTTATAATATCCGCAACCGCTGCCGATATGGCGGACTGCGGTTCACAATGCCGCAAACAAGTCTTTTTACCGCGAAAAATGCGGATTCTACCACCCGGCGGGCATGCCTGCCGACAAGGAATATGGGAATAACTTATGAAAAAATTACCACTCTCTTCCGCCTTATTGGGCTGTATGCTGCCCGTTTCCGCCTTTGCTGATGTCAATACGGTACAAGAAGGCAGATTGGCAGACGTTACCGTTACCGCCAACCGGCGCAGTTTGAGGAGCGACAGCAGCAACAGCTACACCGTATCCGCGATGCGTTCGGACTACGGGATTGGTGCTTTCTCCGAGGGAAATTCCCCAATCCGTCAGCGTCATCACCAAAAAACAACTTGAAGACCAAGGCGTGACCAGCCTCGAAGGCGCGTTGCAAAACGCCACGGGCGTCAACGTCTTCAAAAGCGGCGGGCGCACGCATTTTATGTCGCGCGGCTATTTTATTGAGCAACTTGAAGAAGACGGCATTGCCACTCAAATCGGCTCGCCCGGCGGATTCGGCTTGGGCGGTCCGTCCGGCGACCCGACCAGCGTGACCGATATAGCGATGTACGACCGCATCGAAGTGGTACGCGGTGCGGCCGGACTGACGCAGGCAAACAACGAACCGGGCGGCACGATTAACGCCGTCCGTAAGAAACCGACCTCCAAACGACAGCTTTCCGCCGATTTGACGGTCAACACATGGGGCAGAGTGGGCGGCACGTTTGACGCATCGGGTGCTTTAAGCCCTGAACACGGCCTGCGTGGGCGCTTTGTCGGCTCGGTTGGCAGCAACAAAACCTTCAAAGACCAATCCGGCGGCCGCGACGTCCTTCTGTATGGCGTGATGGACAAAGACATCGGCGACAACGGCAAGCTCTCTTGGGGCGCGAGTTATCTCAACCAAACCAAAACGCCCGACCCGGACGGCCTGCCCATGCGCGCTGACGGCAAAGAATGGAAAC
Source organism: Neisseria sp. P0008.S010 (assembly GCF_051962715.1). Taxonomy (NCBI): domain Bacteria; kingdom Pseudomonadati; phylum Pseudomonadota; class Betaproteobacteria; order Neisseriales; family Neisseriaceae; genus Neisseria; species Neisseria sp. P0008.S010. The sequence continues at coordinate 7,539 of NZ_JBQCVA010000023.1, read as the reverse complement.
GCAGCCGCTACCTCGGCGCAGATTGGAACGAAGCCCGTCTGAAAAAACACAACCTCTTTGCCGAGTTTGAACATTATTTCAACGACAACTGGAAACTGAGCAGCAAGCTGGACTGGCGCAAAAGCGACAGCTCAAAAAAATATTACACGCTGGGCGGCACAGATAACGGCATAGGAGCGGACGGTTTGGGCAAAACTTACAGCTTCGACCGTTACGACACGGACAGCCGCCAGTTTACTTTTCAAAACAACCTGACCGGCCGTATTTTCGCCTTCGGCCAAAGCCACGACCTCTTCTTCATGCACAGCTATTCCAAAGAAAAGATGAACTCGGACAACCGCTGGTTCGACGACAGCAGCACCTATAACGCAGATGCGTTCAACGGCAACGAAAAAGCCAAACCCGATTGGGATGCCAATACCGCCAAGTCACGCGGCGGCAACGGCAGCTACCGCACCCATGCCTTCGGTTTGGGCGCGCGCATCAACCCCACCGACAAACTGCACATCATCGCCGGCGGACGCTACACAAGCTGGCACCGCAACCTCTATTGGGACAGAAACCTCAAAGACAGCTCGGAAGGTACGCATTACGCACTCAAACGCAACCGCTTCATCCCCTATGCCGGCATCACTTACGACATCACGCCCAAACAAAGCGTTTATGCCGCCTATACGTCCATCTTCAAACAAACGATGAACCGCGACCAAAACGAAAACCTGCTGCCGCCGATTATGGGGCGCAACTACGAAATCGGTTGGAAAGGCGAATGGAACGAAGGCCGTTTGAACACTTCGGTCGCGCTCTACCGCACCGACAAAGACAACAACAACCAGCGCGTCAATGCCCGTCCGCACGCCTACTGGGTGCCGCTGAACCAAAGCAGCCGCGGTTTGGACGCTGAAATCTCCGGCAGTCTGACCGACCGTTGGCAGGTTTACGCAGGCTACACCTTCAACCGCAGCACCAACCGCAACAGCATTGCCGGCAACATCGCATCGCGCCAACAAGGCTACAATTTCAGCAGCCATACGCCCAAGCACATGTTCCGCCTTTACACCAGCTATGTCCTGCCGGTGGACGAAGGCAGATGGACGGTCGGGCTGGGGGTGAAAAGCAGCAGCAAAACCGCCAATTCTTCCGGCACGCTCAAACAGGGCGGCTACACGGTTTGGAACACCAACGTCCAATACCGCCCGACCAAAAACCTGCAGCTGGGGCTGGCAATCAACAACCTGACCGACAAACGCTACTACGAAAACCAATACAGCCGTGCCGCCAACAGCGGCAACTTCTACGGCGAACCGCGCAACGCCGTGTTCAGCCTGAAGTGGAAAATGTAGCCGCCGTATGAAATAAGGCCGTCTGAAAGTACAATCCCAATTTCAGACGGCCTTTCATTATCGATACAAACACACATCCATGAACATCCTCAAAAAATTCTCCCGACTCGCTCGTCCTTTTTGGGCAGGGGCGCACGGGCGCATCCAATGGCTGATGCTCGCCGTCCTCATCGGCTTCACCCTTTGTTCCATCACCATCAGCGTTTGGATCGCCGCGTGGGACAAACGCTTCTACGACGCACTGGCCGCGTTTGACGGTGCATCCATGCCCGCGCTTATCGTCGAATACCTCGGCTACATGGCGATGATTATCGGCTGCATCGTCTGCGGCGACTGGCTGCAAAAACGCCTCATCTTTCGCTGGCGCACCCACCTGACCGAACAATTCCAGCAAAACTGGCTCGAAGGCCACAAACACTACCGCCTGCGCCTGACCGGCGAACCCGACAACCCCGACCAGCGCATTGCCGAAGACATTTACCTCCTCGCCGACAAAAGCATCGGACTGTTCCGCTCCTTCATCAATAATATTGCCAAATTCAGCGCGTTCGTCGCCGTATTGTGGACGCTCTCCGGCGTGCAGACCTTCAACATCGGCGGGCGCGACATCACCATACACGGCTACCTCGTCTGGGTTGCCCTGATTTATTCCGTCATCAGCACCCTGATTGCCCACCTCGTCGGCCGCAAACTCAAAAATCTCAACATCGACCGCCAGCACCGCGAAGCCGACTACCGCGCCGCCCTCCTGCGCGTGCGCGACCACGCCGAACAAATCGCCTTTTACAACGGCGGCGAAGCCGAAACAGGCCGTCTGAAACAACGCTACCTCCGCATCCGCGACAACTGGCGGCGGCTCACCAACTGCGAATTCCGCCAAGAAACCTTCTGGGCGACCTATGTGCGCATCAGCATCTTCATCCCCATCCTCGCCACCCTGCCCATGTACCTCGCCAAAACCATGACCTTCGGCGACATGATGCAGACCCGCACATCGTTTGCCCGCGTCCAAGACAGCTTCGGCTGGTTTACCGACTCTTACCGCCGTCTCATCGAATGGGCGGCAGTCGTCGAACGCCTCTCCGGTTTTCAGACGGCCTTGGAACAAGTAGAAAAAGAAGGCAGAAGCGCCGCCCGCCCAGCACCCGCCCTGACTTTAAACAACCACCGCCAAAGCGGCATCCTCGTCCTGCAAAACCTCACCGTCCACACTCAAACCGGCAGTCCCCTGCTTACCGACATCAACCTCGAAGCCCACGCCCCCGAATGGGTATTGCTCGAAGGCAGAAGCGGTATCGGCAAATCCACCCTGCTGCGCGCCCTCGCAGGCTTGTGGCCGTATTACCAAGGCAGCTTTTCTCTCGACGGCAGCCTCCTCTTCCTGCCCCAACGCCCCTACCTCCCCGCCGACACCCTGCGCCACACCGTCAGCTATCCCCACCCCGCCTGCCAAGACGACCGACTTATTCAGACGACCTTGGAACAAGTCGGACTAGGCAGTCCCACGGGGAGGCTGCGCACTCTGAAAAATAATTTAGACGAACCATACGAATGGCACGGCATCCTCTCCGGCGGCGAACAGCAACGCCTCAGCCTCGCCCGCGCGCTGCTGCACAAACCGCAAATCCTGTTCCTCGACGAAGCCACCAACCAGCTCGACGGCGAATCCGCATTGACGCTGATGCAAGTTCTCAAACAAAACCTTCCCGACACCCTCGTCATCGGTATCAGCCACCAACCCGAAATCCAAGCCTTGTTCGGACGGCGTATCGGTTTGGAAGACAAAACCGGCGGGGCGCAATAGCGAAAGGCCGTCTGAAAACCCGTTTTCACAGTTTTCAGACGGCCTTCAGACTTTATGGGCACAGACGGAAAATGGACTTTTAGGCAGCAGGCGTGTACTGTCTGCCATGTATGCGGTTCGTTTCCAAACAGCCTTAAACGCCGTCTGAAAACGGCTGAAACAAAGAAAAGCCGTAAAACCGCCTAAACAAATGCCTTCCGATTCCGACAATCAACCCGACACCTACAAGGAACCCCCATGTCCTTCCACAACCACGAACACAACCACTCCCACGCCCACAGCACCAACACCCGCATCCTGCGCGTATCGCTGGCCGTGATTGCCGGCTTCATGCTGGTGGAAGCGGCGGCAGGCTGGTTCAGCGGCAGCCTCGCGCTCTTGTCGGACGCGGGGCACATGTTTTCCGATGCCGCCTCGCTCGCCCTCGCCCTGTTCGCCTTCAAATGGGCGGGAAAGGCCGCCAACTCGCAGAAAAGCTACGGCTATCAGCGTGTGGAAATCCTGGCCGCCGCGCTCAACGGCCTCACGCTGGTGGTAATGGCGGCATGGATTTTGGTCGAAGCCGTTATCCGCGCCTTCAAACCTGTGCCCGTAGCGGGCGGCGCGATGCTGGCGGTGGCCGTACTCGGACTTTTGGTGAACCTGTTTGTCGCGTGGTATATGTTGCGCGGCGAGAAGGACAACCTGAACATGCGCGGTGCGTTTTTGCATGTGGTGGGCGATTTGCTCGGCTCTGTTGCTGCAGTGGCAGCCGGCCTGCTGATACAGTTTTACGGCTGGAACTGGGCGGACTTGGCGGCCAGCGCGGCGGTGGCCCTGCTGATTGGCAACAGCGGCTGGGGCGTGCTGGCAGGCAGCCTGCACATCCTGATGGAAGGCACGCCCAAAGGCACGGATTTGGTGAAAATTGCCGAAGACATTCAGAAAATCAACGGCATATTGGGCGTGCACGACTTGCACGCCTGGACGATTACCAGCAAAAAACACGCCATGTCCTGCCATGTGATCGTGCACAGCGGCCTGACCGTGGCGGAGGCCGACGCGCTGGCCAAACAGGTGCAGGCCGTGGTGCAGGCGCACGGCATCGGCCACATCACCGTGCAAACCGAACCGGCAGACTCCGATACGGCATGCGTTCAGGCATGCGAACAAGTTTCGCACGGATGCGGGCACGCACATGACTGAAAATGCGGCAACACAGCCGAATCCGGTCAGACAGGCCGTCTGAAAGCGGGGAAGTGCTTTTCAGACGGCCTGTTTATTTGTTTGACTGTTCGGCCCTTTATGCCCTGCCTTCCCGTGAGGCAAAACAGACGGGATGCGGCGCAATCCGGTTTGGCGGACAAAAGGCAGGCCGCAAGAGGTAACAAGGCCGTCTGAAAAACCGTTTGTACAGTTTCAGACGGCCTCCAAACAAAGCAGGTGCCTTATTTAAAACTTCCAATCCAGTTTCAGGCTGACCGTACGCGGTTCGCCATAAAAGTTGTTCATACCCCGCGTGCGGTTGGCATTGTTCTCGAAATAAGTACGGTCGGCGAGGTTGGTACCGATGAGGTTGAGTTTAGCATGCGGGCCGAATTCATATTGCACGAAGCCGTCAATCAGGCCATATCCGCCCTGTTTGACGTTATAGAGGCTTTTGGTTTTGCTTTGTGCGGATACGCCGCCCCCTACGGTCAGCTTGGTACGGGGGATGCGGTAGGAAGTCCCCAGCCGGAATATCTGTACGGGGGTATGGCTGCTGAAATTGAAGGCATCGTCGGCACGTTTGGTATTGGCTATTTGCCGGGCGTTTACTTCATCTTCGTTTTTAAATTTGCTTTTGTTATATGTATAACCGGCAAAAATTTTCCAATTGTCGGTCATCTCGCCTGCCAATTCAAACTCAAAACCTTTGCTGCGGACGCTGCCCGCCGGACGGGCGATGGTCTGCCATTGCCCCTGGCCGTTGTCGCCGCGGACGTAGCCGAAATCGACAATCGTGCGGTTTTTCTGATCAAGGACGAAAATTGCCAGCGAACTGTTCAGACGGCCTTTCAAAAAGCTGCCTTTCCAGCCGATCTCGTAGTTGGTGCCGGTAAGCGGCGGCAGGAGTTGTTTGCTGCTGACATCCACTTCATCCTGTTGCTTGAAAATCTTGGTGTAACTGGCATAAAGGCTTTGCTGCGGGGTGAATTCATAGGTAATGCCGGCATAAGGGGTGAATTTGTGCCCCTTCATGCGCGCGGTGTAGTGGTCGGCATCGGCAGCCAGCGAGGATTGGTTTTGGAAGGCGGATGCGGGGTCGCCGTTGCGCACGCTCATATCTTTCGATTGTGAGGACTTGTAGCGGGTGTAATGCATGCCGCCTAAAAGATGCAGTCTGTCGGTGGCGTTGAAGCGGGTGCTGACCGTAACGGCATGGGTTTCGTTTTTGTTGATGTAGCGGGAATAGTTGTATGCGGCCTTGGCTGCCGAAGGGTCGGTCTGCCCGGCGACGGCCACGGTGGCGTTTTCACAACCCCTGCGTTTGAACCAAACGTTGCCCCTGTCATTGTATTTATCCCAATCCGGTTCGGCCAGTTCGTTGCCTTTCATGCCGAGCGGCGACATTTGGAAAGGTATGGCTTCACATACGCCCGCTCCCGGATTGGAAGTTTTGACACGGTAGTTTCGATCGAAGATTTCCAAATAGTCTGACTGGATATTTTCATTATTATAGGTATAGCCGGTGTAAAAATCGTGGCTGCGGCCAAGAAGGCTGTATTTACCCGAAAGGTCGAGTTTGAAACCGTATTGGACATCTTTCTTTTTATGCCGCATGGTGCTGGCATTGAATTGAATGTGGTCGGTATCGCGCTTTCTTTTGGCCAAATTGTAATTGAACATGCCATAAGCGTAGCTGTAATCGACAATACCCATTTTGCTCAGTTCTTCGGCGATGTAACTGTCTTCGGTATACCATGCCCAGGGGTTTGCAGCTTCGGCTTTGGCTTTGGCCGCTTCATAGGCATTGCGGTCGAATTGTGTGGCGCGGTATTGCGTTTTGGCCTGTTCGTATGCCTCTCTGTCTTTTCGCGCCTCTTCGGCCAGTATCCGTCTGACTTCGTCATCAGGCGTGTCATACGGTACGATGGTGCCGTTCGGCAAGATGGCTCCCGTGGCGGGGCTGCCCGCTATGCCGGCAGTGTGTTCGTTACGCAGGAAGAACTGTCCGACTTTGGCATCCGAACGGTTTTTTGTATAGGATGCTTCGGCATTGAGCCGCCAACCATTGTCGAAATCGTATTTAAAACCGGAAAAAAGATTGGTTTTATCGGCACGTAAACGCGACCAATCCATACCGAGGTAGGTGTTTCGCGGCAGCCTGACGGGATTATTGCAGTTGTTTTCGAAAACGCTGTATGCCTTAGGGTTTTCGCATGGCAGCATAATTCCTGCAAAATCAGGAATCTCTTTGCTTTTCTGATGCATGCCGCCGAAAGTGAGAATACCGTGGTCGCCGATATCGGTTTCTACAATGCCGTAGAGCATATTCTTTTTGCCCCACATTTTGTCCTTAAACGATTTATGGTCATCGTATACGCCGACTAAACGGCCACGCACGCTCTGTTCTTTGTTAAGACTGCCGGAAACGTCAAGCATCAGGCGTTTGCTGCCCCGCTGGTCGGTAGAAATCTCCCCCGTATGTTTAAAGGCAGAAGTCGGCCGTTTTCTAATGAGGTTGATGGTGCCGCCCGGTTCAGAGTTGGACTGCGTCAGGCCGGTTGCACCGCGCACAACTTCGATATGGTCGTAAACTGCTAAGTCGGTACTGGGAGAAACATCAATTCTTGCGGTATAGCCGGAGCGTCCGGCCACATTGGTGGTGATGCTGTCTTCGCCGATTTGATCCACATAAAAACCGCGTGATAAAAACCGTGTCTGCAAGCCCGAATCACGGACAACGTTTACTCCCGTGGTATTTCTCATCGCCTCTTCAAGTGTATGGATGGCTTTGTCGTCAAGTTGCTGGCGGGTAATGACGCTCACAGACTGCGGGGTGTCTTTGCCTGAAATTCTCAGGCCCGTGGCGGTGGACATGCTGCCTATGGTATAGGATTTACTTTGTTCGGTTTTGTCGTTCCGCCGAGTGGCAGTAACGGTTACGCTTTCGAGTGACCCGCTTTCCGATACGGGTGGCTCGACCGTATCGGCAAAAGTATTTTGATAACAGGCTAACAACATAATCGGTAATATTTTTTGCTTCAAATTCGGAGTCATTTTTTTCTGCTCTAAACAAATCAAGTTATTTAACGTTAAGAATACATATAACAGTATGTTAAAAAATTAAAATTTAATTAGACCTCTTGCGAAAGTATCCTGAAGATTTACAATTTCCAAATGAAATACGAAAACCTAATCCAAAGAAGC
>NZ_JBQCVA010000022.1:0-37198 GCF_051962715.1 Neisseria sp. P0008.S010 | reverse complement strand
GTTGCCGCCTAAAAGGCGGCCCGGATACCTGATTATGGGGGTGTCTGGGGAGGATTAAGGGGGCATTTGGGTAAAATCAGGAGCAATTAGGGGCGAAAACAGCCGAAAACCTGTTTTTGGGTTTCGGCTGTCGGGGGAAGGGCTTTTTGCAAAGGTCTCCGGCTGCCCTTTTCGGATAAATAAAGGCCGTCTGAAACTATTTTTCAGACGGCCTTCATTTGCTTTAAATATTTGCTTTAAACATTCAAACGCGGGTAACGCGCCGGACATTCGGAATGCTGTGCAAGGCGTGGATAATGCTGTTTAACTGTTTCAAATCTTTGGTTTTGATTCGGAACTTAAATTCGATGAACCCTTCCGTGCCCGATTGGCTTTGGGAAGGCGTATCCACCGCCTCTATATCCGCCCCCTGCTCCGACATGGCTTGCGCCATTACCGCCAGCAGTCCGTGGCCGTCTTGCGAAGCAACCAGCAAATTGGTGTGATAACTGCGCCCGCCTATGGCCTCCCAATCCGCATCCAGTTGGTGTTCGGGATCGCTCTTGAGGAGGTTCGGACAGGTGTCGCGGTGGATGATGATGCCTTGATCCTTAATCAATACCGCGCGGATGGCATCGCCCGGAATCGGGTTGCAGCAGGGGCCGAGATGGACGCGGCCGGTCTCGTTGCCGTTGATTTTTATCGGGCTGAGTTTGACCTCTCCACCCAAATGCTGTCCAGCCAACCCCGCAAGGTGCATCGCCACGGACACCGGCAGGGTATGCCCCATGCCGACGTTGTACAACACATCTTCAAAACTGGTCTGCTTTTCAGTCAAATCGTTCAGATAGGCTTCTTTGAGTTCCTCAGACAGCAAAACATCACGCGGCAACAGGCTGGACAGGGCTTTTTGCAGCAGGCTCTCACCCAATTCCACCGCATCATGCCGATTCATGTTCTTGATGTAGCTTCGGATGGCACTGCGCGCACGGCCGGATACGGCAAAACTCAGCCAAGCGGCATTCGGCCGCGCCTGATCGGAGGTAATGATTTCCACCGTATCGCCGGTTTTCAGCGGTGTGCGAAGCGGAACCAGGCTGTTATTGACCCGTGCGGCCACGGTGCTGTTGCCGATGTCGGTATGCACCGCATAGGCAAAATCAACGGGGGTCGCGCCTTCGGGCAATACCAATATCCTGCCTTTGGGCGTAAAAATATACACTTCACTGGGGAAGAGATCGACTTTGACGTGCTCCAGGAACTCAATCGCATTTGCCGAGCGTGCCTGCAAATCAAGAATGCTTTGCAGCCATTTGTTGGTATTGAGCGTTGCCTGATCGAGTTTGTCGTCGCCGGATTTGTATGCCCAATGGCTGGCCACGCCGCTTTCTGCCACTGCATTCATCTCGCGCGTGCGTATCTGGACTTCTATCGGCAGGCCGTGCGGGCCGGTCAGCGTGGTATGCAGGCTTTGATAGCCGTTGCTTTTCGGAATGGCGATATAGTCTTTGAATTTTCCCGGTTTGGGCTGGTATAGATTATGCAATGCACCCAGTGCGGCATAGCAGGCCGGAATGCTGTTGGTGATCACGCGGAAGCCGTAAATATCCATCACTTCGTCAAAACGCAGGTGTTTGTTGCGCATTTTCTGATGGATGCTGTAGAGGTTTTTTTCCCGCCCTTTGATTTGCGCTTCGATATTGGCGCCGACGAGGCGTTGGCTGAAAGCGGCCAACACTTTGCCCACCACGTCGCGCCTGTTGCGGCGGAAATTGTTCATGGCTTTTTGCAGCGTACGGTAGCGGGCGGGATGGATATTTTGAAAAGCCAAATCCTGCAATTCCCGATAAACGGGGTTCAAACCGATACGGTTTGCAATCGGGGCATAAATTTCCAGCGTTTCCTGGGAGATGCGGCGGCGTTTTTCCAGCCGCATCGAACCCAGCGTGCGCATATTGTGCAGGCGGTCGGACAGTTTGACGATGATGACGCGCATGTCTTTGGTCATCGCCAAAATCAGTTTGCGGAAACTTTCCGCCTGATGTTCGGTTTGATTGTCATACTTCAGTTTTTCCAACTTGGACAAGCCGTCCACCATATCGGCAACGGTTTCGCCGAATTCCGCCGCCATTTCCTCTTTGGTCGTACCGGTGTCTTCCAAAACATCGTGCATCAACCCCGCACTCAGGGTTTGGAGGTCCATGCGCCACTTGGCCAATTCCGTCGCCACGGCAATCGGGTGCGTGATGTACGGCTCGCCGCTTTTACGCGTTTGCCCGTCGTGCGCACGGAAGGCATAGGCACACGCTTTTTCCAAACGCTGCTTGTCTTCCTGAGAAAGGTAGGCGGCGGTTTTGAACAGCAGGCTGCGCGCTTCGGCAGTCAGCGGGTCGTAAGGGGCGGCGGCTTGAGGCGCAGACATTTTCAGACGGCTTGTTTGATATTATTTGCTGCGGTTCAGGATGTCGGCTGTAATTTGGCCGGCGGCGATTTCGCGCAGGGCGGTAACGGTGGGTTTGTCGTTACGCACATCGTCCACCAGCGGCGCAGTGCCGTTTTCCAGTTGGCGGGCACGGCGTGCGGCAGCAAGGGTCAGGTCGAAATGGTTGGGGATTTTGTCGGAACAGTCTTCTACTGTAATACGTGCCATGTTTTGCGTCCTTATCGGTAATAAATTGTTTAAAATAGGGAAATTAGAAATTTTCGGACAACAGTCCTTCAATGAAATTTTTCTGCCGCGCCTGGGTCTGGCGTTGAGAACGGATAATCGCGCTCAATTGTGCTTCGGCTTCTGCCAAGTCGCGGTTAACAACCACATAGTCGAACAACAGGGATTGTTCGATTTCGCCGCGTGCCTGCCGCAGCCGTTTCTCAATCACTTCCGCGCTGTCGGTGTTGCGGCCGCGCAGGCGTTCGGACAATACGGCAAAACTCGGCGGCAGGATAAAAATGCTGACGGCCTCCGGCAGCGCACGGCGCACCTGCTCGGCACCTTGCACGTCGATTTCCAAAATAACGTCGAAACCTTCGCGTTGCAGTGCTTGCAGACCGCTGAAGCTGGTACCGTAGTAATTGCCGAACACGTCGGCATGTTCGAGGAATTCGCCTTTCCCTACCATGCCCTCGAATTCGGCCGTACCGACGAAATAATAATGTTCGCCGTTCCTCTCGCCTTCGCGCGGGGAACGGGTGGTATGGGAAATGGAAACACGGACATCGGCGTGGGCCGACAACAGCCGGGAAACCAGTGTGGTTTTACCCGTGCCGGAAGCGGCTGAGATGATGAAGATATTGCCGGGAGTCGGTTTGTTCATGATAGTAAAATCGGCTTAATAACGGTTCTTGATTATAACGCATCCCTCTGCGGAATAGAAAATTTGTTACAATGGGCGTTTTTGATTTCAGCCATGAGGATACGGCGGTGTTGATTCATCCCGAAGTAATGGGCGTGGAAGCCCTGTTTGAAAAAATGCGGAAAATTCCCAACTGGCCCGAGGAAGGCATTCTGTTTCACGACATTACGCCCATCCTGCAAAGCCCGCAATATTTCCGCCTGTTGGTGGATTTGCTGGTTTACCGTTATATGGATCAGAAAGTCGACGTTGTGGCCGGTTTGGACGCACGCGGCTTTATCATCGGCGCGGCCCTGGCTTATCAACTGAATGTCGGCTTCGTACCCATCCGCAAAAAAGGCAAGCTGCCGTTCGAAACCGTTTCCCAAAGTTATGCGCTGGAATACGGTGAAGCAACGGTGGAGATGCACACGGATGCCTTCCATAGCGGCGCGCGTGTTTTGCTGGTGGACGACTTGGTAGCCACCGGCGGCACCATGCTCGCGGGTGCGGAACTTATCCGCAGACTCGGCGGCGAAGTGCTCGAAGCTGCCGCTATTTTGGAATTTACCGACCTGCCGGGCGGCAAACGCATCCGCGATGCGGGCGTTCCGCTGTTTACCCTGTATCAAAACGAGGGCTGCATGCCGAAATAGAGAAAATCGGCTTCGCTTTCGTTACCGTGCTGACTTGCCTAAACTTAAAGAAAACGATTTCCAAGCCTTGGAAGCAACAAGTTACTCGGTTCGTACGATTTATATTTACGGTTCGCCGATTTGCATCAATATCGGTTAAAACTTCGGCATGCGCCGCATTGGAGATAAAAAGGCCGTCTGAAAACCCGCGATAAAGGTTTTCAGACGGCCTTTTCATTATTTAAACAACTGCCTCCGCTCAAGACGGACGCTGCATCATCCAACTTTGGATTTTACGTGCATCATTGACGCGCGTGGTGGATGTGGGCGAATTGAGCAGGACGATGGTAACCGGTTCCCTGCCGATTCGCGCGCGTACGACCATCGAACGGCCGGACTCGCGGATATAGCCTGTTTTCTGTAATTCGATATCCCAAGTACCTTCGCGCACCAATGCATTGGTATTTTTATAGTTCTGCTGGCGGCCCGCACTGGTGTACACCGAGCCGTAGGTGGCCGTACTGTTTTTGGTAATTGGCGCATAATTACTGGCGGCAGCGGCCAGTTTGTTCAAATCCCAGGCGGTGGAAACGTTGCGGTAGTCCAAACCGGTCGGTTCGTAAAAACGGCTGTTGGTCATGCCCAGGCTTTGCGCTTTGGCATTCATGGCGGCCACGAAGGCAGACATACCGCCCGGATAAGTACGGCCCAGCGCATGGGTGGCACGGTTTTCACTCGACATCAGGCTCAAATGCAGCAATTGTGCGCGTGTGAGCTGCGTACCGACAGACAGGCGGCTGCCCGTGCCTTTCAGCCGGTCGATTTCATCCTCGGTAATGGTGATGACTTCGTTCATATTCAGACGCGCATCCAAAACCACCATCGCCGACATCAGCTTGGAAATCGAGGCAATCGGCATAACGCGGTTCATGTTCTTTTGATACAGCACTTCGCCGGTACGGTTATTGACAATCAGGGCTGCCTGCGACGACAGCAACGGGCCGGCAATCGCCGCTTGCGCTTCCAGCATATCGTCCGGATTTTCGGCCAGGAAAGTACCCAACGGGTCTTGGTCGGATGTCAGGTTTTGCTGCAGAAACTGGCCGAGCACGTCCAAATCGTCGGCCAAAACGGGGGCGGAAGCCAAACTCAGACCGAGGAAGACGGCGGCGGCTTTTTTGTAAAACGGTGTAGAAAACATCGGGCTGTCCGTTAAATTAACAAAAAGAAATTCGGAAAGGGGCGGCGGGCTCAAACCGGCCGTGAGGCCGTCTGAAACACAGTTTGCCGGCGAAGCGGGCTTTGTTTTTTGGTGATACCGCCATCAAGGGATTGTTGTGTGCGCCTTGCTTTGAAGCAAGTCATTATTTTCCTTGAAAAGCAAACGGTTTGTAAAGCAAACATACGCAGTTTTGCATGAGTTTGCGTTTGGCGGCGGCCCCGCCCGTTCCTGCCGCACCTTGCGGCAAATTGAAAAAAGCACGGCTGCTTATTATAATCTCCGTTTTTTCAGACGGCCTTGGGGCCGATTCAGACAAAGGCACACTCGATGACCACAGAAAACCGCCACTGCTCGTTTTGCGGTAAAGCCGAACAGGAAGTCAAACATCTGATTGAAGGCGAAAACGCCTATATCTGCAACGAATGCGTGGAAACCTGCGGCATCATGCTGGAAGGCGGGGACGACGCGGCTGCCGAAGGAAAAGGTTCCGCCACCGACGGGGACGGAAAACTGCCCACCCCGTCCGAAATCGTCGCCAACCTGAACGACCACGTTATCGGCCAGGAGCAGGCAAAAAAAGCCTTGGCCGTTGCCGTTTACAACCACTACAAACGCCTGCGCCATCCGAAAGCGGGCGGCGCGGTGGAGCTGTCCAAATCCAACATCCTGCTCATCGGCCCCACCGGTTCGGGCAAAACCCTGTTGGCGCAGTCTTTGGCGCGCAAACTCGACGTGCCGTTCGTGATGGCCGATGCAACCACGCTGACCGAAGCAGGTTATGTCGGCGAAGATGTCGAGCAAATCATCACCAAACTTTTGGGCAAATGCGATTTCGATGTCGAAAAAGCCCAGCGCGGCATCGTCTATATCGACGAAATCGACAAAATCTCGCGCAAAAGCGACAACCCTTCGATTACCCGCGACGTCTCCGGCGAAGGCGTACAGCAAGCATTGCTGAAACTGATTGAAGGCACGGTGGCCAGCGTTCCCCCGCAAGGCGGGCGCAAGCATCCGAATCAGGATTTCATCCAGGTAGACACCACCAACATCCTCTTTATCTGCGGCGGCGCATTTGCCGGCTTGGAAAAAGTCATCCGCCAGCGCACGGAAAAAGGCGGCATCGGCTTCGGCGCGGCAGTACACAGCAAGGACGAAAACGCCGACATCAGCGAACTGTTCGAAATCGTCGAACCGGAAGACTTGATCAAATTCGGCCTGATTCCCGAGTTAATCGGCCGTCTGCCCGTGATTGCAACTTTGGCCGAACTCGATGAAGATGCCCTGATCAACATCCTCACCGAGCCGAAAAATGCCCTGGTCAAACAATATCAAGCACTGTTCGCCATGGAAGGCGCGGAACTGGAATTCGAACCGGACGCACTGCGCGCCATCGCCAAACTGGCCATGACCCGCAAAACCGGCGCGCGCGGCCTGCGTTCCATCGTCGAACGCGCCCTGCTGGAAACCATGTACCGCCTGCCCAACCTGCCGCAGGTAAAAAAAGCCGTCATTACCGCCGAAGTCATCGAAAACAACCGCCAGCCCGTCCTGCTGCTGGCCGACGGCAAAGAGTATCAAGACGACGCACAATAAGCGTGCAATCTTGGAGGCCGTCTGAAACCGAACAACGGGTTTCAGACGGCCTTTCCTTTTTCAGACGGCCTCATACCCGATTGCCCCCGCCCCCGACACCCCGCTATACTGACATCTTTCCCACATGAAACGGAGCACGCCATGCGCCACCAAAAATCCGCCGGCAACCGCCTACCCGAAAAATGGTTCAGACGCGGCCTGTGGCTGATTGCCTTTATTTTTGCCTCCTTCCTCATCGGACTGGGCGGCAAAGTCATCAACGACCTGCCGTCCGTCGAACAAACCCGCGAATTGGACGACTACATGGGCGAAAAAGGGATATTGCTGCAGCAAGCCCGCGATCGCCTAAACGAAGAAGACACCCGCCTGACGGAAGAAGCGGAACGCTCCGCATTGGAATTGGAAAAACAGCGCAACCAAACCGCCGCCGAACAGCAAAGCCTGCAAAACTGGCTTGCCACCCGCTCCGCTACCGAACAATCCGAACAAAACCCCGAAGTCATCGCCCGCACCCGCAAGCTGGACGAACTGAAGGTCAAAGAGCAAACCCTGCAACAACAATATGCCGCCATCCAGCAGCGTCAGCTCGATAACCGCCAGCAGCGCGACCGAAACGAAAAAGAACTCGAACAGGAGCAGAATAACGCATCAAAACTCAAAGAAAAGGACGACCGCCGCATCGAACTGCAAGTCTTCCTCTACCGCCTCGCCCTCACCCTGCCGCTGCTGCTTATCGGCGGTTACCTGTTCGCCAAAAAACGCCGCTCGCGCTGGTGGCCGTTTGTTTGGGGCTTCATCTATTTCGCCCTGTTTGCCTTTTTCGTCGAACTCGTCCCCTACCTGCCCAGCTACGGCGGCTATGTACGCTACTCTGTCGGCATCCTGATGACCATACTGATCGGCCGCTACGCCATCGTCGCCATGAACCGCTACCTCGAACGCAAGCGTAATGAAGAAGCACTGCCCGCCGACGAGCGGCAGCAGCAGATGGACTATGACCGCGCCCAGCAATGCACTGCCAAAGGCATCTGTCCCGGCTGCGAACGCCCGCTGGACTTCCAACATCCCGAAATGGATTACTGCCCGCATTGCAGCATCAACCTGTTTAACCGCTGCGGCAACTGCAACACGCGGAAAAGCGCGTTCAACCGCTATTGTTTCCATTGCGGCTCCGCAGCCGGTTCAAACGATACCAGCCACAAATAAACCTTCAGGCCGTCTGAAACACCCGGCAAACCGGCGCGCAACGCCTTTCAGACGGCCTAATATCCCCAAACAACAGGAGAATCAGCCATGCCCGAAATCAAATACCTTCCCGAACAACGCCGCTTCCAAATCGACATCGACGGACTCGAGGCCGGCCACATCGGCTACACGGAAGAAAACGGCGGTTGGAATGTCGTGCATACCGAAGTATCACCGAACTTCCGAGGACGCGGCATCGCCAAAATGCTGGTCGATGCCCTGATGGCGCACGCCGAAGCCAACGGCATCCCGCTGAGTGCGGAATGCGATTATGCCGCACGCTTTATCGGCAATACGGACAAAGAGTAGCGTTGAAAAAACGCAATGCGTCAAAGGCCGTCTGAAATGTGTTTTTCAGACGGCCTTTGACGTTTGCCGCCATAAAACGGCGGCATACCGTTACGGTATTTGACAGATTTGACTATAATCCGCCCTTTCCTCCCAACCGAGACCCTTATATGGCTTTTGCATCCCTGTTTACCCTGCTCGACGACATCGCATCCGTACTCGACGACGTTTCCCTGATGACCAAAATGGCGGCGAAAAAAACCGTCGGCGTGGTCGGCGACGATTTGGCCTTGAACGCCAACCAAGTAACCGGCGTATCGGCCGACCGGGAATTGCCCATCGTCTGGCGGGTGGCCAAAGGTTCGCTGGTAAACAAGCTGATTCTGATTCCAGCCACGCTTCTGCTGTCGTGGCTGGCCCCCGCGCTGATTACCCCGCTGCTGATGCTGGGCGGCGCATATCTCTGCTTTGAAGGCGTGGAAAAACTGCTGCACCCCCTCCTGCACCGTCATGAAGCCGACCATTCGCCCGAAGCCGTTCCCGACGAATTGCCCGATGAAAATGCCAAAATCAAAGGCGCAATCCGCACCGACTTCATCCTGTCGGCCGAAATCATCATCATCTCCATGGGTGCGGTGAATGCCGACTCAGGCATGCTGCAACAAGCCTTGATGCTCTCCGTCATCGGCATCGGCATGACCATATTTGTTTACGGCTTGGTGGCCATGATTGTAAAACTGGACGATTTGGGTTTATTCCTGATACGGCGCGGCGGCGCGCAGAAAAACGTCGGTAACGCCCTGCTGGCCGTTATGCCCGTTTTCATGCGCGGCCTGAGCGTCGTCGGCACACTGGCCATGTTTTTAGTCGGCGGCGGCATCATCGCCCACGGCGCGCCGTTCGTGTCTAACTTCCTGCACTCCATGCACTGGGAGGGCGGCATCATGGGCAATCTGGCCAACCTGATTGTCGGCCTGCTGTCCGGAGCAATCGTTTGCGCTGTCGTCTTGCCGCTGATCAAACTGTTCGGCAAAAAACATTAAACGGAAAACAGGCCGTCTGAAAGGAGCAACGCCATGCGGAAAATCCGTGCCGCCGTCATCCAAACCGTTTCCGGCACCGACCCCGCCGCCAATACCGCCGCCATGCGCCGCCTGGTACGCCAAGCGGCAGAGCAAGGTGCGGATTGGGCGTTGCTGCCCGAATATTGGCCGCTGATGGGGCAAAACGACCGCGACAAACTCGCACTGGCCGAGCCTTTCGGCAGCGGCACCCTGCAACAGGCGATGGCCGAAACCGCCGCCGAATGCGGTATTATCCTGTTCGGCGGCACCATCCCGCTGCAATCGCCCGCATCCGGCAAAGTATGGAACAGCCTGTTGGCATACGACAAAAACGGCGAATGTATCGGCCGCTACGACAAAATGCACCTGTTCGGCTATTCGGGTTTGGGCGAACGCTACGCCGAAGCCGACACCATCGCCGCCGGCCGCGAAGTCCCCCGTCTGACTGCCGACGGCTGGAATCTGGCGCAAGGCATCTGCTACGACCTGCGCTTCCCCGAATTTTTCCGCGCCCAAAGCCCGTTTGCCGCGCTTTTGCTGCCCGCCGCCTTCACCAACACCACCGGCAAGGCGCATTGGGAACTGCTGCTGCGCGCCCGCGCGGTGGAAAACCAATGCTACGTTTTGGCGGCCGGACAGGGCGGCCTCCATGAAAACGGCCGCCGCACCTTCGGCCACAGCATGATCATCGACCCCTGGGGCGAAATCCTGGCCGTGCTGCCCGAAGGGGAAGGCGTGATTACCGCCGAACTCGACCCCGCGCGGCTGAACAGCGTGCGGCAGCGTCTGCCCGCACTGGCACACCGCATCCTGTAATACCGAGGCCGTCTGAAAAACAAGTTTTCAGACGGCCTCAAACCATCATAGCCCCGCAAACCCGATTCCGAGAAGAAAGCTGATGAAAACATTCCGACTCTTCCTTGCGGCCTGCTGTACGACGGCTGCCGCACAAACACCGCAAGCCTTTGTCGAACAAAATTTTTACCGCAAAATACCAAGCGAAAAATGCCTAATCGGGCAAAAAGGCAATACCTGCATGCAACTGAAACAAACCGGCTCCGCCGAAGGGCTGACCTTCCTCTTCTACACGGGCGACAATGTAAAACTGCGCCCTAACAGCCGTCCCGTTACCCTTCATGCCCCACCCTACCCTGCCGAAATATTCGTCTTAAAACAGAATAACAGAACATGGCAATTAAAAGCCCGCAGCCAAACGCAGGTCGAGGCTGCCGAATCGGGCGGAAAACCCTGGCGTTTTCTTCGTTTCGGCACTTCGGCGTGGGGATTTGAAAATTCTATAAGCGGCGGCAGACAGGGTTATAACAATTTTTTCAGCTCACTGTTTGTTTACAGCGGCGGCAAATTCGACAGCTACCTGATCATCACCGGCATGGACAATACGGAAGCAGGCCCGTCGGATGAAGAAGTTTCCCTGCACGGCACCCTCACCCCGCGCCCCGACCTGAAACAGACAGCCGGACGTTACCCGCTGGAAATCCGCCTCACAGGCAAAAAAGGTAAAAACACCTTCAAAGGCCAATCCTACCTTCTCCCATTCAAAGCACGGAATAACGATTATTCCATCCCGGAAAACTACCCTGTTTCCGGCTTTTAAACAGAAATATAGCTAGCGCAGATAGAGCCAAAATACTGTACTTGCCAATTGTCTTCATGAGCTTACACAGGCTAATGAAGGCCGACGCAGCTACCGTATCGGAAATTAAGTAAAGGGATACAGAAGAATATCGAATTGACGCCATAAACAAACTGAGGCCGTCTGAAAACCCGATTTACGGTTTTCAGACGGCCTTTCTGTTTATTTTGCGATACCGCCGCTATTAACCTATTGCCGTGCGGATGGCTTGGACGCACCAATCCATCACGCCTTGCGGCAGGACACCCCACAACAGCAACAGCAGGCCGTTAGCCGACAACAACACCTTCATCGCACCGTCGCTGCTCAACCGGCGGCTGTCGGCAGGTTCTTCAAAGTAAATCGTCCGCACCACGCGCAAATAGTAGAACGCGCCGATCAGCGACATCACGACGGCAAACACCGCCAACCAAGTGTAATTCGCACTCACCAGCAATTTGATCACCTGCAACTTGGCATAGAAACCCATCAGCGGCGGAATACCGGCCATGGAGAACATGGCAAGCAACATCAGGAAGGCATACCAAGCATTGCGCCGGTTCAAACCGGCCAAATCGGCAATGTTTTCGCATTCGAACGATTCGTCGGACAACAGCATCAACACACCGAAACCGACCAATGCCATCACGATATAGGTCAATGCGTAATACAGGCCGGCCGAGAAACCGACGCTGCCGCTCAAAAACGCCATCAGGACGAAGCCCATATGCGATACGGTCGAATAAGCCAACATCCGCTTGATATTGGTCTGCACAATGGCGGCGAGGTTACCGATTAGCAGTGAAGCCACGGACAAGATAACCAGCATCTGGGTCCAATCGGCATGCTGGTTGTTCATCGCCGTTACCAAAATACGGAAAGCGAAAACTGCCGCCGCCATTTTCGGCGCGGTACCGATAATCGAAGCCACCGAAGTGGGCGCACCTTCATAAACATCCGGCACCCACATATGGAACGGAACGGCTCCCAATTTGAACGCCAATGCGACCACAACGAAAACCAAACCCAGCTTCATCAGCCAGCCGTTGGCAACACCGCTTTGGCCGTTGGCCAGCACGATGGCGAAATTCAGCGAACCGGTTGCACCGTAAATCATCGAAATACCGTACAACAGCAAACCGGAGGCTAATGCGCCGAGCACAAAGTATTTCAACGCGGCTTCGGCCGAACGGGCGGAATCGCGCCGCAAGGCAATCATGGCGTAGAGCGACAGCGAAAGCAGTTCCAAGCCGATATAGGCAACAAGGAAATGCCCCGCGCTCACCATCACGCTCATGCCTAAAAGGGCAAACAGCGAAAGGGTATAAAATTCGCCGTTAAACATATTGCGCGCCCGATTGTACGGTTTGGCGTACACAAATACGGCGAACAATGCGGCGTACATGGTCATTTTGCCCAACTGAGACAAACCGTCGGCCAAATACATATCGTTAAACGTACTGACCGCAGTCGGTGTCCAAACATACCATTGTGTTGCCGCCGTCAATACCAAAGTGAACAAACTCAGATAATGGGTAATGACGCGGCTATTGTCTTTCAGCCACAAATCCACCAGCAGCACCGCGCACAATGCCGTGAGCAGCACGATTTCGGGCATGGCGGGGATTAAGTTCAGATCAGTCCAGTTCATTCACACACCTCAAATCTTGCTTTGCGCCACATGCGCGATCAAATCGTTGGCCGCCTGATGCACCACGGCGATAAACGGCTCCGGCCACAGGCCCATGCCCAGCACGGTGGCGGCGAGGATGGCCAGAATGGCGAATTCGCGCCGGTTGATGTCCTTCATTTCGGCCACATGCGGGTTGGTCACCGCACCGAAAATCACGCGCTTATACATCCACAGCGTGTAGGCCGCGCCCAAAATCAATGTTAATGCGGCCAGCGCGCCCACAAACAGGTTGTAGTTCACTGCGCCCACAATCACCATAAATTCGCCCACGAAGCCGGAAGTGGCTGGGAGACCGGCGTTGGCCATGGCAAACAGCATCATGAAGGCGGCAAATTTCGGCATCACGGTAACCACGCCGCCGTAGTCGGCAATGTTGCGGCTGTGCAGGCGGTCGTACATCACGCCGATGCAGAAGAACATGGCGGCGGAAACAAAACCGTGCGAAATCATCTGCATAATCGCGCCTTTCAACGCCCACGGCTGCAAATGCACCTGATTGGTAAACAGGAACATACCCAGGGTAACGAAACCCATGTGGCTGATCGAGGAATAGGCCACCAGTTTTTTCATATCGGTTTGTGCCAAAGCCACCATGCCGATATAAATCACTGCAATCAGGCTGAGCACGATGATGGCGGGGGCGAAATAGCGCGACGCATCGGGCAGGATGGGCAGGATGAAGCGCAAAAAGCCGTATGCGCCGAGTTTCAGCGTAATCGCCGCCAGCACCATCGAACCGCCGGTGGGCGCTTCCACGTGCGCGTCGGGCAACCAAGTGTGCACCGGGAACATCGGCACTTTCACCGCAAACGACAGGAAGAAGGCGGCAAACAGAATCTGTTGGGTAAACAGCGGAATTTGTTTGATGTTTTGGAAATCTTCAATCGCGAAGCTGCCGCCGGTTTGCAGCGACAAATACACCAAGGCCACCAGCATCAAAAGCGAACCCATCAGCGTATAGAGGAAGAGTTTCACCGAGGCATACACGCGGCGCGGCCCGCCCCACACGCCGATAATCAGATACAGCGGGATCAGCATGCCTTCGAAGAAGATATAGAACAGCATGGCATCGCGGGCGGCAAACGCGCCGTTGATCAGGCCGGACATAATCAGGAAGGCCGCCATGTATTGCGCCACCTTTTTCTGAATCACTTCCCAGCCCGCAAGCACCACCATCAACGTGATGAAGGCGTTGAGAATGACAAACAGCACGGAAATGCCGTCCACGCCCAGCGCGTAGTTGATGTTGAGCGCGGGAATCCACGCATAAAACTCGGCAAACTGGAAGCCGCCGCTCAAGCGGTCGAACTGCGTAAACAGCGGCAACGTAACCAGAAAACCGGCCAGCGCGCCGGCAAAAGCCAGTATCCGCGCCAAGGGGGCACGGCGGTCGCAGCCGGTAGCCAGCACCAATAATCCGGCGGCTATTGGCAGCCAGATTGCCAAGCTGAGAAGATGGTTAGAAAACATAGTTGTAACCTGTGGTTTGAATAAATAAATCGTCGTTTTTCTGCGTTTGCCGCTTTTCAGACGGCCTCAAACAGCCTAAACGCTGCCCTCTTTCTCAATCACCAAAATCCGCGCTTCGCCGCGCGGGTGGGCGACGTGTTCCGCGCCGATGCCGACGTAGAAAATGTCGCCGCTTTGCAGCCGCACCACGCGCTCTTCGCCGTTTTCACGGTAGTGCATATCCACTTCGCCGTCCATCACAGCAAACACTTCCTCGCCGTCGTTCACATGCCATTTGTAGGGCTGGTCCGTCCAATGCAGGCGCACGGTGGTGCCGTTCAGATTGGCGATGCTGCGCGCGCCCCATGCCCTCTCGGCGGTGAATTCGGCGGCGCGGATGATGTCGGTTGCGCTCATTTTTTCCTCTGTATGTGGTGTTTTCAGACGGCCTTTTAGTTTTCAGGTAGCCTTAATGGCTTGTCCCGCCCGAACGGTTTACTTCCTGCTCGAAACGGATAAAGGCGGCAATCATGGCCTGCCACACGGCTTCCGCCACATCGGGCGACAAGCCTGCCGCCGCAGCCTGTTCGCGCCGTGCCTTCAGCACCTGCGCCACCCTTTCGGGCGCGGCCACGGCCTGCGCGTCGTGCTTGGGTTTCAGACGGCCTGCCTGTGCAACCAACTGCTGCCGACGCGCCAGCAAGCCGATGAGTTGGCTGTCCAGCGCGTCAATCTCCTGCCGCACTTCGGCTAGGGTACCGGGCAAAATATCAGCATCCATTTTTCAGGTAGCCTTTATCTGAACCAAAGCTGCCAGAAGAACACCACAATCAGCACCAACACGCCGGAAACCATGGCGGCGGCGTAGGTGTAGATGAAGCCGGTTTGCAGGCGGCGTACCTGCCCTGCCACCGCGCCGACCAGTTTGGCCGCACCGTTTACCAGGCCGTTGTCGATGATTGCGGTATCGACGGCTTTCCAGAAGAAGGTACCCAGCGCGCGCGTACCTTTGGCAAACACGGCGAAGTAGATGTTGTCGAGGTAGTATTTGTTTTCAAACAGTACATACACCGGGCGGAAAGTCTGCGCGATTTTGGCGGGCAGCTGCGGCGCTTTCACATACAGGAACCACGCAGCCAATACGCCGCCGATGGCCAGATACAGCACGGGCGTGTGCAGGCTGTGCGACACCATGGCCATTGCGCCGTGGAATTCTTCCTTCATGATGTGCATCACCGGATGCAGCTCGTAATTGACATAAATCACGTCTTTGAAGAAATCGCCGTACAGCATCGGCTCGATGGCGATGTAGCCGATAATCACGGACGGAATCGCCAGCAAAATCAACGGCAGGGTAACGACCAACGGGCTTTCGTGCGGGTTGTCGGACGGCTTCAGGCCGTGGTGGTGGCCGTGGTCGTCGTGATGGTCGTGCTTGGCCTCGCGCCAGCGTTCTTTGCCGTGGAAAACGATAAAGTATTGGCGGAAGGCGTAAAACGCGGTAACGAACACGCTGGCCAGCACGGCGAAATAGGCGAAACCGCTGCCGGGCAGGTTGCTGGCGTGAACCGCTTCGATAATCGAATCTTTGGAATAGAAACCGGAGAACAGCGGCGTGCCGATGAGGGCGAGGTTGCCCAGCAGCATGGTGAACCAGGTAATCGGCATGTATTTGCGCAGGCCGCCCATATTGCGCATGTCCTGGTCGTGGTGCATGCCTATAATCACGCTGCCCGCCGCCAAGAACAGCAGGGCTTTGAAGAAGGCATGGGTCATCACATGGAACATGGCCACGGAATAGGCGGACACGCCCAAGGCCACGGTCATATAACCGAGCTGCGACAGGGTGGAATAGGCCACCACGCGTTTGATGTCGTTTTGAATCGTGCCGAGGAAGCCCATAAACAGCGCGGTAATCGCGCCAATCACCATAATCACGCTCAGCGCGGTGATGGAGAGCTCATACATGGGCGACATGCGCGACACCATAAACAGGCCGGCGGTTACCATCGTTGCGGCGTGAATCAGCGCGGAAATCGGGGTCGGGCCTTCCATGGAATCGGGCAGCCACACATGCAGCGGGAATTGGGCGGATTTACCCATCGCGCCGACAAACAGCAACAGGCAGGTGATGGTAATCAAGTCCCAGCCGAACAGGGTGCTGCCGACCACGTTGGGCAGGTAGGCGAACACGTCGGCATAGCGCAGGCTGCCGCCGAAATAGGCCAGCACCAAACCAATGCCGAGCACGAAGCCGAAGTCGCCCACGCGGTTGACCAAAAAGGCTTTCAGGTTGGCGAAAATCGCGCTGTCGCGTTTGAAATAGAAGCCGATTAACAGATAGGACACCAAGCCGACCGCTTCCCAGCCGAAGAAGAGTTGGATGAAGTTGTTGGACATAATCAGCATCAGCATGCTGAAGGTAAACAATGAGATATAGCTGAAGAAGCGTTGGTAGCCGACTTCTTCGTCCGCCATATAGCCGATGGTGTAGATGTGCACCATCAGCGACACGGAAGTAACCACCACCATCATCAGCGCGGTGAGGCTGTCCACCAGGAAGCCGACCGAGAAATCCAGCCCGTTCATGGTCAGCCAGGTATAGACATTTTCATCGAACTTGGCACGGCTGCCGTCGATAAACCCGCACAGCACATAGGCCGACAGCACGGCGGATACGGCCACGCCGAGTATGGTAACCGTGTGCGCGCCCCGGCGGCCGATGGTGTTGCCGAACAGCCCGGCCAGCAAACAGCCCGCCAAGGGCGTGAGGGCGATGATGAGGTATAAAGTCATGTCAGTCATGTTGTTGCCATCCTTACGGATAAATCTTTCAATTTTGTGCGGCTCGTTTTCAGGTAGCCTCTCCGGCTTCCTTTTGAGGCTACCTGAAACTTTCAGACGGCCTGTTTTCAGGTAGCCCTAGCCTTTGAGGCTGTCCAAATCCGTTACGTTGATCGTGTTGCGGTTGCGGTATACCAAAACCATAATCGCCAGGCCGATGGCGGATTCGGCCGCGGCCACGGTAAGCACGAAGAAGACGAAAATCTGCCCCGCGCTGTCGCCGAGGTAGCGCGAGAAGGCGATAAAGTTAAAGTTCACCGCCAACAGCATCAATTCGATCGACATCAGCAAAATCAGCACGTTTTTGCGGTTCATGAAAATGCCCATCGCGCTGATGCCGAATAACAGGGCGGACAGCACCAGATAATGCGTAATCGTAATCATGCTTTGCCCTCCCCTTTAGCGGCATCGGATTCGGCGGCTTCGCCGTTGTTTTCTTCGCTTTCAGACGGCCTCTGTACCACGGCTTCCATCTTCACCATGCGCAGGCGGCCTTTTTTCGCGTCCACTTTAACCTGGTCGGCCGGATTGATGTATTTCGGCTTGAAGGTTTTGCGGTGCACCAGCGCGATGGCGGCCACCATACCCAGCACCAGCAGCACGGCCGCCAGCTCGAAAGGCAGCAGGTAGGTGGTGTAAATCTGCGTGCCCAGCTCGCGCACGTTGCTGTGGTCGGCCGGCACGTCGTTCATCTGGCCGAAGGCGGCCAAATCGGTATCCGGCGCAACCAAAATCATAATCAGCGCCACGGCCATCAGCACGCCGACCACGGCGGCCACCGGCGCGTTGCGCCAGAAGCCTTTGCGCATTTCCTCCACGTCGATGTTGAGCATCATCACCACGAACAGGAACAGCACCATTACCGCGCCCACATACACCACCACCAGCGTGATACCGAGGAATTCGGCCTGCATCAGCATCCACATCATCGCGCTCATGCAGAAAGTGAGCACCAGATACAGCGCGGCATGCACCGGGTTTTTCACGGTTACGGTTTTCAGCGCGCCGAACAGGATGATAGCGGCCAACAGGTAAAACAGAATAAGTTGAAAGTTCATATTTTTGCACTTTCCGTTTCGGGATATTTCAATCGGTTTTGCTGTGCGTTCCGGCTTGGCCGGACGCGGTTTATTGCTTGCGCCAATAGCTTAAAAATCCATCTGCCAAGCCTTCCAGGTTGGCGCGTTCCGTCCACGATAAGGGAGCATCGTAATACTCCAATTCGTGTACCAGCCCGCGTAGGTCGGATTCTCGAATCCGACGTTTCCTCGCAAGGGGAAAATGGGGTCTCAGGCTGCCTTGATGCCGCTTGGGGCCGCTGTCGGATACGGGTATCGACCTGCGTTTACTGCCTTGCCTTAAAAATCCGCCATCTTACGCAAGGTGTTGCCGTTGCGCGTGGTCAGCCGCAAGCCTAACTGTTTTTCCAAAAACGCATTGCCCAGCTTGCTGCGGGAAGCGTCTTGCGGGATATACAGATACGCAGCCTGCGGGCGGATAAGCAGTTTTTCTTCGCCAAAATCGCGCGCCGCCAGACCGGCGGTATCAGCCAGCGGGGTATGGCACAGGGTAAAAAACACGCGTTTGGCATCGTATTCGCCGCCTGCAAACGGGTTGCCATCCAATATTTCGCGCAACTGGGCGGGCGTTTTGACGATAACGTCCAAATCGACATCCAGATGTGTGTGCAGCAAATCGTGTATTTGCGTGGCGGCTTCGTCTGCAGTCAATGTGCTTTCCAGCGCAATATTGCCGCTCTGTATCCATGTCCGCACGTTGGCAAAACCGTTTCCGCCCAATACTTCGCGCACGGCAGCCATTTTGACGGCGTTTTTGCCGCTGGGCATCACGCCGCGCAAGAATGCAATCAAGGTTCGTCTGTTCATGGTTCGGTCTTTCAAAACGGGTTTTCAGGCTGTTTTTTAGGCCGTCTGAAAACGGCGGTTTCTTCTGTCTCCCTCCCCTGCCCTGCCGGGGAGGGGTCGGTGTGGGGGTGGCGTTTCTGCGGAAACGCTTTTTTGTTGCGGCGGGCGTGGCGAAAGTTTCTGTTGCCCCGCCGCCCCCACCCTAGCCCTCCCCCGCAAGCGGGAGAGGGGACGGATTGCTGCGGATTTTACGGTTTCAGGCTGCTTTCAGACGGCCTGTTTGTGTTTTGGCTGTATTGAGACCCGCGTTATCCGGTTTCAGGCTGCCTTAGCGGTAGGGCGCGTCGGCGGCTTTGCGTTTGGCGATTTCGGCTTCGTATTTGTCGCCGATGGCCAGCAAAATTGGCTTGGTCATGTGCAAATCGCCTTTTTTCTCGCCGTGGTATTCGAAGATGTGGGTTTCCACAATCGCATCGGTCGGGCAGGCTTCTTCGCAGAAACCGCAGAAAATGCACTTGGTCAGGTCGATGTCGTAACGCGTGGTGCGGCGGGTGCCGTCTTCGCGCTCTTCGCTTTCAATATTAATCGCCATGGCGGGGCAGACGGCCTCACACAGTTTGCAGGCGATGCAGCGTTCTTCGCCGTTCGGATAGCGGCGTTGGGCGTGCAGGCCGCGGAAACGCACGGATTGCGGCGTTTTCTCTTCGGGGAAGTAAATCGTGTCTTTGCGGGCGAAGAAGTTTTTGAGCGTTACGCCCATGCCTTTCACCAATTCGCCCAGCAGGAAGGTTTTTACTAAATTAGCCATTTTCGGATGCTCTTTTCGGATTATTCTGTTTACAGGCCGTCTGAAAGCGGTTTTTAACCTGCCGCGCCCACCATTTCTAAAAACTCGGCTTCGGTCAGCTTCGGGGTATCGTTGGCCAAGTCGTAATACGGAGCTTTGCAATCGATAAAGATTTGCGAAGTGGTTTCAAAGCCAACGTTGTCGGCAAACAGCCCGGCATTGATGTAATAATCGTTGCCGACCTGTACAAACAGGTGTGTGCCGCAGTGTTTGCAAAAACAGCGTTGCGCCCATTCGGACGACTGATAATGCGCGATGTGCTCGCTGCCTGTGATTTCGGGCGACTGGGCGGCCAAAGTAAAAGATGCGCCGCCGCCCCACACTCGGCATTTTCCGCAATGGCAGGCGTGAAGTTCGTGGTTTTCGGCGGTTTCCAGTGATACTGCGCCGCACAGGCATTGAGCTTTCATCGGTTTCTCTCGGTTTGAAACGGTTAAAAATTGGGGTTCAGGCTACCTGAAAACTTTCAGACGGCCTCCCTGCCCTATTTCCACAAGCTCCACGGCGAAGCCATCCACAGGCCGTAGAAAACGATGGCGACAAAGCCGATGGGAATCAGCACCTTCCAACCCAAACGCATGATTTGGTCGTAGCGGTAGCGCGGGAAGGTGGCGCGAATCCACAGGTAGCCGTAGAGCACGAAGGCCATTTTGGCGAACATCCAAATCGGGCTGGGCGTACCGACGATGCCCCAGCTTTGCGGGAAGGGCGAGAGCCAGCCGCCGAGGAACATGATGGAGGTGAGCGCACCGATTAAAATCATGAAGATGTATTCGGCGAGGAAAAACAGCGCAAAGGCAAAGCCGGAGTATTCAACGTGGAAACCGGCCACGATTTCGGATTCACCCTCGGCCACGTCGAACGGGGCGCGGTTGGTTTCGGCCACGGCGGAAATCAGGTAGACGAGGAACACGGGGAACAGGGTGAGCCAGTTCCACGAGAAAATCGAACCGCCCGCAATACCGGTGCTTTGCGCGGCCACGATGTCGTTGAAGTTCAGGCTACCTGAAACCATGATTACGCACACCAAAGCCGCGCTCATGGCGATTTCGTAGGAAATGGTTTGCGCGGAGGAACGCATCGCGCCGAGGAAGGCGTATTTGGAGTTGGACGCCCAGCCGGCAATAATCACGCCGTACACGGAAAGCGAAGTAATCATTAAGATATACAACAGACCGGCATCGACTTTGGTTAAGAGCCATTGGTCGGAAAACGGCACTACTGCCCAAGCAGCAAACGAGGGCGCGAGCGAGAGCATGGGGCCGATGTAGAACAAGGCTTTATTGGACGAGCTGGGGCGGGTAACTTCTTTAAACAGCAGCTTCAACACGTCGGCAAACGGCTGAATCAAGCCCCACGGGCCGGTTACGTTCGGGCCGACGCGCAGCTGCATGAAGCCGATAACCTTACGCTCGAAGTAGGTCAGGTAGGCCACGGTCAGAATCAGCGGCACAAGGATAATCACGATTTTGACGACAATCGACACCAAGAGGCCGATGTCGTTGCCCGCCGCGCCGAACCAGCCGGCAAACAGGGCTTGAAACCATTCCTGCATCATCAGACTCCTTCCAGTTCAATCACGTTCATCAGCCCGCCCAGCGCGGCGTTGGCCGGATGCTGCGGCAGGTGGACGACGTTGGGCGGCAATGTGTTGTCGGCCATCACGGTGACGCGCACGCGGCTGCCGTTCTGCACGGCTTCGGCGGTTGCGCCGTCGGCAAGGCCGAGCGCGGTCAGCGTATCGGGGTGGACGCGGGCAGGCGGCACTTGGGCGTGCGAGGTTTGCTGCAGGGCTTCGGCGCGGCGCACGATGGCGTCGGTGTGATAGATGCCCACGCCGCCGGTGCGGATCAGGCCTGCAGCGGCCGGAGCGGCTTCGCCCTGCCAGCTGCTGCGGTTGTTCAGTTTTTCAGGTAGCCTTTGAGCATCCAGCGCGTCGTGCAGGATTTGCTCGCTGCTGTCGTATTCGAAGCCTTCGAGCTCCAGCAGGTTGCCCAGCACACGCAGGATTTTCCACAGCGGGCGGCTTTCGCCCAAGCCTTTTACTACACCGTGGAAGGATTGCAGACGGCCTTCCATATTGACGAAGCTGCCGGAAGTTTCGGTGAACGGGGCAATCGGCAGCAGCACGTCGCACACCTCAAGCAAGGTATCGCTGACGAACGGGGTGAACGCCATCACGCTCTTGGCCTGTTTCAGCGCGGCCACGGCGGCGGATCCGCCCGCCACGTCGGCTTCCGGCTCAACGTTGAGCAGCAGCACGGCTTGTTTCGGCACGGCAATCATTTCGGCAATGCTGCCGCTGTCGGCTTCCAGCAAATCCGCACCCACGCTGTTGGCAGCCTGCGACAGGATGCCGAATGACGCGCCGGTTTGTTCGGCCAGCCTTTGGGCGGCGATGTAAATCGCGGCGTAGTCGGGGTGGTTCTGCGCTTCCGCACCGAGCAGGACGGCGGCTTTTTCCGCGTCTTTCAAACCCGCGTGAATCGGGTTGGTGGCATCGGCGGCGAGAGTTTTCAGGTAGCCTGCCCATTGGTTCGGATGCAGGGCCTCCTGTGCGGCCAAGGGCATGTGCAATTGATCTTTACGTGCGGCCACCACGTTGATTTTGCTGCCTTGGTTGGCGGCCACGCGCAGGCGGGCGGTGAGCAGCGGCTGCTCTTGGCGCAGGTTGGCACCCACCGCCAATATGGCTTGCGCATCGGAAAGGTCGGCAATATTGCAGCCCAGCCATTGCGCGCCTGCCAGCGTGCCTTTCAGACGGCCGTCTTGTTCGCGCAGGCGGGTGGCGAAGTGGCGGCTGCCGATGCCGTTAGCCAGTTTTTTCGCCAGATAGATTTCTTCCAGCGTGTTCATGGGGTTGGCCCAAAAGCCAATTTGCTCTTGGTTGCCGTCTTTAGCGATGCACTCGATGCCGTTGCGCACGTATTCGAGCGCGGTTTGCCAATCCACGTCAATCCATTCGCCGCCCTGTTTGATTTTCGGGTTTTTCAGACGGCTTTCGTGGTTCAGGCCTTCGTAGGCGAAGCGGTCGCGGTCGGACAGCCAGCATTCGTTGATGGCTTCGTTTTCCAACGGCAGCACGCGGCGCACGGTGTGCTCTTTGGTTTGCACAATCAGGTTGCTGCCCAATGCGTCGTGGGCAGACACGGATTTGCGGCGGTTCAATTCCCAGGAGCGGGCGTTGAAACGGAAGGGTTTGCTGGTGAGCGCGCCCACGGGGCAGAGGTCGATGACGTTGCCGGAAAGTTCGGTTTCGACGGCGCGGCCGATGAAGGTGAGGATTTCGGAATGCTCGCCGCGGTTGGCAATGCCGATTTCCTGATTACCGGCGATTTCTTCGGTGAACCGCACGCAGCGGGAGCAGTGGATGCAGCGGCTCATTTCCCGGGTGGAAATCAGCGGACCCATGTCTTTGGCCACCACGGCGCGTTTGGCTTCGGTGTAGCGGGTAGTGGATTTGCCGTAGCCGACAGCCAAATCCTGCAGCTGGCATTCGCCGCCTTTGTCGCACACGGGACAATCGAGCGGGTGGTTGATGAGCAGGAATTCCATCACGCCTTCCTGCGCTTGTTTGGCCATTTTGGAATGGGTGTGCACCACCATGCCGTCGGTTACCGGCGTGGCGCAGGCGGGCAGCGGCTTGGGCGCTTTTTCCACTTCCACCAAGCACATGCGGCAGCTGGCGGCGATGGAAAGTTTTTTGTGGTAACAGAAGTGGGGGATGTAGGTGCCGAGCTTCTGCGCCGCTTCAATCACGGTCGCGCCCTGCTCTACCGATACTTCCTTACCGTCAATGCTGATTTGTAACATGGTGTATTTCCTACGTTACGGGTATTTAAAATTTTTCGTTGTGAGGCCGTCTGAAAAAAGGCGGCGGCCTGCGGGCTGTTTTTCAGGCAGCCTGTTTTCAGACGGCCTTTTTGCTTTCAGGTAGCCCAATTATTCCTGCAGCTAGCACCACTTGTGCTCTTTCATCGGTTTGCCGTGTTCGATGTAGTGGACGAATTCGTCGCGGTAGTGCTTCATGAAGCCGCGCACGGGGAAGACGGCGGCGTCGGCGAGGGCGCAGATGGTGCGGCCGGCCATGTTGTTGCCGATACTCTCTAAAAGTTCGAGGTCTTCCATGCGGCCTTGGCCGTTTACGATGCGGTGGACGATGCGGTAGAGCCAGCCGGTACCTTCGCGGCAGGGGGTACATTGGCCGCAAGATTCTTCAAAGTAGAAGTAGCTCAATCTTTCCAAGGCCTTAACCATGCACACATCTTCATCCATCACGATAACCGCGCCCGAGCCGAGCATGGAGCCGGCTTTGGAGATGGCGTCGTAGTCCATGGTGAGGGTCATCATCATGTCGCCGGGAATCACGGGCGAAGACGAGCCGCCAGGGATAACGGCTTTCAGCTTTTTACCGCCGCGCACGCCGCCCGCCATGGCCAAAAGGTCGGCAAAGGGTGTCCCGAGCGGCACTTCGTAGTTTCCGGGGCGTTCCACGTGGCCGGACACGGAAAAGAGTTTGGTGCCGCCTGCATTGGGAATGCCTTTATCGGCAAAGGTTTGGCCGCCGTCGCGGATGATAAACGGAACAGAGGCGAAAGTTTCGGTGTTGTTGATGGTGGTGGGTTTGCCGAACAAACCGAAAGAAGCCGGGAATGGGGGTTTGAAGCGCGGCTGGCCTTTTTTGCCTTCGAGCGATTCGAGCAGCGCAGTTTCCTCACCGCAGATGTATGCGCCGTAGCCGTGGTGGGCAAAGAGTTCGAAATCGAAACCGCTGCCCAGGATGTTTTTACCGAGGAAGCCTGCTTCACGCGCTTCGGCCAGGGCGGCTTCAAAGCGTTGGTAGCCTTCGAAAATTTCGCCGTGAATATAGTTGTAGCCGGCACACGCGCCCATGGCATAGCCGCCGATAATCATGCCTTCAATCAGGGCATGCGGATTGAAACGGATGATGTCGCGGTCTTTGAAGGTGCCAGGTTCGCCTTCGTCGGTGTTGCAGACGATGTATTTTTCGCCGGGGAAGGAACGGGGCATGAAGCTCCATTTCAGGCCGGACGGGAAGCCGGCACCGCCGCGCCCGCGCAGGCCGGAAGTTTTGACTTCGGCAATCACGTCGTCTTGCGGCGTTTTTTCGGCCAAAATTTTACGCAGGGCGGTGTAGCCGCCGCGTTTGACGTATTCGTCCAGCGTCCAGCAATCGGGATTGGCGGTATCCACTTGGTCAAAAATCACGCCTGATTGGTAAATAGCCATTTTGGTGTGCCTATGTGTTTCGGTTTCTGCTACGGCCTTGTCGGTTTCAGACGGCCTGTCAATATTGCGGTGTTTTTCAGGTAGCCTGTTAGGCCGTCTGAAAAAGGGTTTTCTGTTTTCTTTCTGTTCGGTTTCAGGGCGGCCTGCGTTGGTTTTTCAGACGGCCTTTGCGGTTTCAGGTAGCCTCTAACCCAATTCGGCGAGTTTGGCTTCAATCGCCTCTTCGGTCATGAAGCTGCACATTTTGTGGTTGTTCAGCAGCATCACGGGGGCATCGCCGCATGCGCCCATGCACTCGCCTTCAACCAAAGTGAATTTGCCGTCGGGCGTGGTTTCGCCGTAGCCGATGCCGAGTTTTTTCTTTAGATATTCACCGGCATCCACACCGCCACGCAAGGCGCAAGGGAGGTTGGTGCAGACGGTGAGTTTGTATTTACCGACAGGCTTGAGGTCGTACATATTGTAAAAAGTAGCAACTTCATAGGCCTGCACGGGAGGGATACCGATGTAGTCGGCAACAAATTCGATGGTTTCGGGGGCGAGCCAGCCTTTTTCGGTTTGCGCAATACGCAGCGCACCCATAATGGCGGAGCGATGGCGGTCGGCCGGGTATTTGGCCAATTCGGTATCGATTTGTTTCAAGGATTCTGCGGATAACATTAGCGGTCTACCTCTCCGAATACGATATCTTGCGTGCCGATGATGGCAACGACGTCGGCGAGCATGTGGCCTTTGGCCATTTCGTCCATACCTTGCAGGTGGGCGAAGCCGGGGGCGCGGATTTTCAGGCGGTAGGGTTTGTTGGCGCCGTCTGAAATGATGTATACGCCGAATTCGCCTTTGGGGTGTTCCACGGCGGTATAGGTTTCGCCTTCGGGCACGTGCATGCCTTCGGTAAACAATTTGAAATGGTGAATCAGGTCTTCCATACCTGTTTTCATTTCGGTGCGTTTGGGCGGTGCAACTTTGTGATCGTCTACGATGACGGGGCCGGGATTGACACGCAGCCAATCAACACACTGCTGGATAATACGCACGGATTGGCGCATTTCGTTGATGCGGCAGAGATAGCGGTCGTAGCAGTCGCCGTTTACGCCGACGGGAATGTCGAAATCCATTTTATCGTAGACTTCGTAGGGTTCTTTTTTGCGCACGTCCCATTCAATGCCCGAACCGCGCAACATCACGCCGGTGAAGCCTTTTTGCAGGGCACGCTCGGGAGAAACCACGCCGATACCGACAGTACGCTGTTTCCAGATGCGGTTATCAGTCAGCAGGGTTTCGAGGGTGTCGATGCGACCGGGGAAGCGTTTGCAGAAGGCTTCAATGAAGTCGAGCATGGTGCCTTCGCGGGCTTCGTTGAGCTCTTTCAACACTTTGGCATTGCGGAATTTGCTGGCTTCATATTTGGGCATGAAGTCGGGCAGATCGCGGTATACGCCGCCGGGACGATAGTAGGCGGCATGCATACGGGCACCGGAAACGGCCTCATACAAATCCATCAGCTCTTCACGATCGCGGAAGGCATAGAGAATGGCAGTCATCGCGCCAATGTCGAGGGCGTGCGAGCCGATGCCCATCAGGTGGTTAAGGATGCGGGTTACTTCCGCAAACATGGTGCGGATGTATTTGGCGCGAATGGGGATGTCGATGCCGAGCAGTTTTTCGATAGCGAGACAGTAGGCCTGTTCGTTTACCATCATGGAAACGTAGTCCAGCCTATCCATATACGGCAGGGCTTGCAGGTAGGTGCGGGTTTCGGCCAATTTTTCGGTGCCGCGGTGCAGCAGGCCGATGTGCGGGTCGGCGCGGACGATGGTTTCGCCTTCCAGCTCCAAAATCATGCGTAATACGCCGTGGGCGGCAGGGTGCTGCGGGCCGAAGTTGATGGTGTAGTTTCTGAGTTTAGTGGCCACCGTAGTTCTCCTCGCGGACGACGCGCGGGGTAATTTCGCGCGGCTCGATGGTTACAGGCTGATAGATAACGCGTTTTTCGGTTTCGTCGTAACGCATTTCAACATAGCCGGAAATGGGGAAATCTTTGCGGAAGGGGTGGCCGACAAAGCCGTAGTCGGTAAGGATGCGGCGCAGGTCGGGGTGGTTTTCGAAAACGATGCCGTACATATCAAAGGCTTCACGTTCGTACCAGTCAGCACTGTTGTAAATATTGATAACGGATTGAACCAACGGGAAATCGTCGTTTTCCGCCCACACGCGCACGCGGATGCGCTGATTATTCTTCACAGATAACAGCTGACTGACCACAGCAAAGCGTTTACCGGACCAAGGTTCGTTTTTATAAGTACTGTAATCGACACCGCACAAATCCACCAAGAGCTCAAAGTGCATTTCTTCGTGGTCGCGCAGGATTTGCATAATATCGAGATAGTGTTCGGGGCGGCATTCGACGGTTACTTCATCCAAAGCCAACAGTACTTTATCCGCCTTGCCTTCCAAGATGCGCTGTGCAGCGCTGTATAAATCTTTCAGGTGCATGGTGCGCTCCTAGTTGCGGGCAATGGTGTAAGTGCGCTTAATTTTGCCCTGAAGCTGAATCAGACCGTAAATCAAGGCTTCGGCAGTCGGCGGGCAGCCGGGCACATACACGTCTACCGGCACCACACGGTCGCAACCGCGCACCACGGAATAGGAATAATGGTAATAACCGCCGCCGTTGGCGCACGAACCCATCGACAACACCCAACGCGGCTCGGCCATTTGGTCGTACACGCGGCGCAGGGCGGGTGCCATTTTATTGGTCAGCGTACCGGCCACAATCATCAAGTCGGATTGGCGTGGCGACGGACGGAAAATAATACCGAAGCGGTCGAGGTCGTAACGCGCCATACCGGCATGCATCATCTCTACTGCGCAACAGGCCAAACCGAAAGTTACCGGCCACAGCGAGCCGGTACGCACATAGTTGAGCACGGTATCCGCACTGGCGGTGATAAACCCTTTGTTCAGAATGCCTTCTATTCCCATTCCAGCGCTCCTTTTTTCCACTCGTATACAAAACCCACACCGAGCACGACGATGAAGACAAACATCGACCAGAAGGCAAACTGCCCCGACTGAGCCAGCAAATCTTTGAACACCACTGCCCACGGAATCATAAATGCCACTTCCAAATCAAACAGGATGAACAAAATCGCCACCAAGTAATAACGCACGTCAAACTTCATACGCGCGTTTTCAAACGCCTCGAAGCCGCACTCGAACGGCTGGTCTTTTTCGACATAGTGGCGTTTAGGCCCCAGAACAGTGCCTAGCAGAATAAACAGAATGCCCGCCAACAAGCCAACTATTAAGAATATTAAAACAGGAAGGTAATTTGCCAACATAGTGGTCGTACTCGAATCATTAGCAGATAACGAAATTTTACGGAGGCTATTTTAGCCAAGTCAGACTGTAATTTAAAGGGCGTATAGTCAAAATTCGAAGAAAAAATTCAATAATTTCAATAATTAAATGATAATCGTTATTGTTATTTGCATATATATTTGTTTGCTTGTAAGAAATTACTGCTTTTATTTGATCAAATGCCTGATACGAATCGCTTCACTCCTTGACTTTAATTAGAAAGGTTCCTCAAAAGCAACCCAAGAAAGAATAGCAGTTAAATTAAACCATGCTAATCAAAATTAACTCATCCCTACAAAATTAAAGCCGCCTATATTTCAGGCGGCTTGCATCTTAACAGTATCAATCAATGAATAATTTAATGAATATTACTCAAAATATTTGTTGTATTGTGTTCATCATCGTGCGGATCTTGAGGCACATTAGGTTCATGATGGCCATCATCCAACATATTATCTAAATCTTGTCCCGGCTCTGAAGCAGTATCACCGATGCTGATATTGGTTTTGCTTTCCAGAATAATAGCAGAGGCAAGATTTTGACTAACACGGTAAACCATTGCCAAACCGGCTTCTTCAGCAGGAATAGAAAGATACTTCACAACGCTTCTGCTTCCATCTTTACCTTTTGGCATATCCATTTTGACTTGGCGACTACGTTTGTAAAGACTTAAAACCGTACCTTTTTCCAGACCATGCGCACTACCTTTATCTAAAGTGATGGTTTGGAATTGGCCTGCTTCGCTGATACCGTCAAAAATGGAAACCACTTTTGCATCAATATGCTGGCTAGGCGCATGCGGCATCATATTGAAGCTGTCACCACCATCTTCCAACTTCAACAGATAATCGCCTTTACGAATTTCGGAAACCGCTTCTTCCACAACCATAGGCTGCGCAGTCTGGGTTGGCACCTTCAACATCGGATGCAGACGTGTGTAGTATTCTTTATCCGGCAATGCTTCCGCATCTTCTCTGCTTCTGGAATCAAGCGCACTGTTCGTGCTCGGCAAAGTAGCCACAATACCGCTAAATACTACTTCCTGACCCAAATATTTTTTTGTTTCCGGATCCGTGATGTCTTTTCTTGCCCTATAAACCAAATAACGGCCGGGTTCGGTGATTTCGTAAGCATAAACACGTTCACCTTTGGAATAAATCAACCGATTATCAGGCCCTTCAACCAAACGCGGCGCATGTTGCGTCTGCATTTGATCAATAACTTGCGGATGCTGCATGAACATCCGATAGAAGTTTACATTGACGGCCTGAATGCCATAGCCGGAACTGACTTCGCGCACACGCGGCGACAATTTTACCAATGGGATGTCACCGCCGGCACCACGCTCGACCGACAGGCGCGGATGACCGTTTACATAGCGCAAAACCAACACTTGTCCGGGATAAATACGGTCTGGATTGCGGATTTTGCTGCGGTTTGCGCCCCACAAACGGCTCCACTGCCAAGGCCGATACAGATATTTGCCGGAAATACCCCACAATGTATCGCCTTGCTTAACCACATAACGCGTAGGCGCATCCGGCCGAACCTTCAGAGCGGCAGAAAACGCCGGGGCGGAAATAGCCAAACCGGCCGCACAAAGCAGGGTTATAATACGTTTTTGCATGACACTCCCCTTGAAATTGACTCACTCAGTCATCATTAAAAATTTACACACAACAATTCGGAACACTGCCCGTCTTGTCAATTTATCGCGATATTTTACTACTATTTACAGCAAACCTCATAGTATTAAAACCTGATTCGCATATTCCCCGCACAATCTTTAGAGAGAAAGAAATGGCTTTACTGAATATTTTGCAATACCCCGATGATCGCCTGCACACGGTTGCCAAGCCTGTCGAAAAAATTGACGAACGAATTAAGACATTGATTACAGACATGTTTGAGACCATGTACGAAGCACGCGGCATCGGTCTGGCCGCCACACAGGTGGATGTGCACGAGCGCGTGGTCGTTATGGATTTAAGTGAAGAAAAAAACCAGCCCCGCGTATTTATCAATCCGGTGATTACCCACAAAAACGGCGAAACCACTTATGAAGAGGGCTGCCTGTCCGTACCGGGCATTTACGACACCGTTACCCGCGCGGAAACCGTTACAGTAGAAGCCCTTGATGAAAAAGGCGAAAAATTTACTCTGGAAGCAGACGGGCTATTGGCCATCTGCATCCAACACGAATTGGATCACCTGATGGGTATCGTTTTCGTCGAACATTTGTCGCAACTGAAACAGGGGCGCATCAAAACCAAACTGAAAAAGCGGCAAAAACACAACATGTAGCCCTGCCGCAACCTTGAAGGCCGTCTGAAAAACGGTTTCCAATACCTCCGCATCCTTCCAAACCCAATCTTTCAGACGGCCTTTTACTACCATCAACAGGCCGTCTGAAAACGCCTCCGAAAGTATAACCATGAAAGTCATCTTCGCCGGTACGCCCGATTTTGCCGCTGCCGCCTTAAAAGCCATAGCCGCCGCCGGTTTTGAAATCCCGTTGGTGTTGACCCAGCCCGACCGCCCCAAAGGACGCGGGATGCAGCTTGCCCCGTCTCCCGTGAAGCAAGCCGCATTGGAATTGGGTTTGCGCGTGGCGCAGCCTGAAAAACTGCGCAACAACGCCGAAGCCTTGCAAATGCTCAAAGAAGTCGAGGCCGACGTGATGGTTGTTGCCGCCTACGGATTGATTCTGCCGCAAGACGTGCTGGATACGCCGAAACACGGCTGCCTTAACATCCACGCCTCGCTGCTGCCCCGTTGGCGTGGTGCGGCGCCGATTCAGCGCGCGATTGAAGCGGGCGATGCCGAGACGGGCGTGTGCATCATGCAGATGGGCATCGGCTTGGACACCGGCGATGTGGTCAGCGAACACCGTTACGCCATTCAACCGACCGATACCGCCAACGAAGTACACGACGCGCTGATGAATCTGGGTGCGGAAGCAATTGTTGCCGATTTGCAACAATTAAAAACAGAAGGCCGTCTGAAAAGCGTCAAACAACCCGAAGAAGGCGTTACTTATGCACAAAAATTAAGCAAAGAAGAAGCGCGTATCAATTGGAGCGAAAGCGCGGCAGTGATTGAACGCAAAATCCGCGCCTTCAACCCCGTTCCCGCTGCGTGGGTGGAATATCAGGGCAAACCGATGAAAATCTGGCGGGCGGAAGTAGTCGCGCAACAAGGCAGGGCGGGCGAAGTGTTGTCCTGTTCTTCAGACGGCCTGATTGTCGCCTGCGGTGCGAACGCGCTGAAAATTACCGAATTGCAGCCTTCGGGCGGCAAACGGATGGATATCGCAGCTTTTGCCGCGGGACATACGGTTGAAGCGGGAACAGTGCTGTAAAACAACCTTCAATCTTCACAAAACACGTTTTCAGACGGCCTCAAATCCTCCAAAGGCCGTCTGAAAAAACGACACATCCCGACACCCCGAAATAAGAAAGCAAACCGTCATATGAGCATGTCCCTCGCCCAACAACTCGCCGCCGAAAGTATTGCCGCCGTTGCCAAAGGCCGCAACCTGCAAGACGTATTGGCCGCCATCCGCGCAGCCCACCCCGAACTGACGGCACAGGAACTCGGCGCACTGCAAGACATCGCCTACGGCTGCCAGCGTTATCTGGGCAGCTTGAAATATATGCTCGCGCAGATGCTGAAAAAGCCGATTGGCAATCCGCAGCTCGAAAGCCTGCTGCTGGCCGCGCTCTACCAGCTCAACCACACACGCAACGCGCCTCATGCGGTGGTCAACGAAGCGGTGGAGAGCATTGCGAAAATCGGGCGCGGGCAGTACCGTTCGTTTGCCAACGCGATTCTGCGCCGCTTCCTGCGCGAAAAAGAACAATTGAACGCGCAATGCCGCCGCGACGACACCGCCAAATACAACTTTCCCGGCTGGTGGCTCGACTATATGCGCCAAGCCTACCCGAAACACTGGCACAACATCGTTACCGCCGCCAACGGCCACCCGCCGCTGACCCTGCGTATCAACCGCCGCCACGGCAATGCCGAAGGTTATTTGGAAAAACTGGCCGCCGAAGGCATCACAGGCAAAGCTTTGGACGAATATGCCGTGATACTGGACGAAGCCGTGCCGGTAAGCCGCCTGCCCAGCTTTTCAGATGGCCTCGTATCCGTACAAGACTTCGGCGCGCAGCAGGCGGCATATATTTTAAAACCGGCAGACGGCGAACGGATTCTGGACGCCTGTGCCGCACCGGGCGGCAAATCCGGCCACATCCTCGAACTAGCAAACTGCAGCCTGACCGCACTGGACATAGACGAAGGCCGTCTGAAAAGAGTGGCGGACAACCTGTCGCGCTTAGGCTTTCAGACGGCCTCCCTGCACCGCGCCGACGCAGCCGACCTGTCTTCATGGTATGATGACAACCCGTTTGACGCCGTCCTGGCCGACGTCCCGTGCACCGCCTCCGGCGTAACCAAACGCAACCCCGACATCAAATGGCTGCGCCGACCTGCCGACGGCGGCAAAACCGCCCGCCAACAAGAAACCATGCTCGACAACCTGTGGTCGGTACTGAAACCCGGCGGCAGGATGCTTCTGGCCACCTGTTCCTTGTTCCATGAAGAAAACGACGGCCAGCTGCAACGCTTTCTGCGCCGCCATCCCGATGCCGCCTGCACAGAATCGCTGACACTGTTACCCAAACATACCCAAGATGGCTTTTACTACGCACTCATCTGCAAACAGCCGTAAACCCGCATACGGCCGCATCGTCCGCGCCGCCCGTGCGGCGGCAGCCGTCCTGCTGTTTGCCGTGATACTGTTGAGGCCGTCTGAAGCGGCGGCGGAAAACATTTCCATCACCCGCCAAACCGCAACCGTAACCGCAG
Organism: Neisseria sp. P0008.S010; assembly: GCF_051962715.1. NCBI lineage: Bacteria > Pseudomonadati > Pseudomonadota > Betaproteobacteria > Neisseriales > Neisseriaceae > Neisseria > Neisseria sp. P0008.S010. The sequence continues at coordinate 4,024 of NZ_JBQCVA010000022.1, read as the reverse complement.
ACGGCCGCCTCGACATCAGCAGCCGTTTCCACACCGAACTGCCCGACCCGTTGAAGCAGGCGTTGAAACAGGGCATGCCGCTCTACTTCACCCTGAACTACCAACTGTCTGCCCCCACCATGGCCGCCTACAAATTCAAACTCGGCCAACTCGTCGGCAGCGACAACAGCGTTACCTACAAGCTCTCCTTCCACCCGCTGACCAACCGCTACCGCATCACCGTCGGCACCTTCTCCACCGAATACGGCAGCCTCGAAACCGCCCTTCGCGGCATCGGCGCCATCGCCAACTGGCGCGTCCTGCCCAAAGGCACGCTGGACGACACCGACTGGCGCGAAATCAAAGCCGAAGTCCGCCTCAGCCTCAGCACCAACCAACTGCCCAAACCCTTCCAAATCAACGCCCTGACGGCGAAAAACTGGCAACTCGACTCCGGCTGGAAACCGCTGGCGGTCAGCAAAGGTTAAACCATGCGCCGCCGATATTCCTACCTGATATTCCTCGTCGCACTCGCTGCCGCACTGGTTTACAGCCTCACCCTCGCCACCAACAGCGGCAGCCCGTTGTCCGAATATTTCTGGTGGCTGATTGCCGCAGGCGGCCTGATTGTCACCATCCTGCTCGCCATGCTGCTCCGCTACGGCTGGCTGCTGCTGCGGCACAACCGCCACAACATGTTGGGTTCCCGCCTCACCCGCCGCCTGGCCCTGATGTTCACCCTGATTGCCGTCCTGCCCGGATTGTTCCTGTTCGGCGTCTCCGCGCAATTCATCTCATACAGCATCAATTCCTGGTTTGGCAACGACACCGCGCAAGCACTCGAAAGCAGCCTGACGCTGAGCAAATCGGCACTCAACAACACCCTCGACAACACCATCGAGCAGGCCGCCGCCTTACAAGTCGAAATCATCAGCCGAACCTCCATGGGCGGCACGGCGGCGGAAGCACTGCGCCTCAGCGGCGAAACCGCCCGCTTCAGCCAGGTCGGCCTCTACAACCCTGCCGACGGCACGACCGAACTCATCAGCAACCCGGCCTCCCTTCCCCCGCCGCCCGCCGAAAAAGAAGTGGCGGAAGAACTGCAACAGCACGGCTCATCCCGCAGCGTCACCAACATCAACGGCAAACTGTACGCCCAAGGCTGGCTGGCCCTGCCCGCGGCGCAAGAAAAGGGGAAAGCTCTGTTTTTCAGACGGCCTATTCCCGACAACGTCGCTCGGGATGCCGAACTGATTGAAAACGCGCGCAGCAAATACGCCGAACTCACCTACGCCAAACAAGGCCTGCAAACCTTCTTCCTGATTACCCTGCTGGCCGCCGCCCTGCTCTCCATCATGCTCGCGCTGGTCATCGCCCTCTACTTTGCCCGCCGCTTTATCGAACCCATCCTCTCGCTTGCCGAAGGCGCGAAAGCCGTCGCACAAGGCGATTTTTCCCAGCCCCGACCGGTTTACCGCAACGACGAACTCGGCCAACTGACCCGCCTGTTCAACCACATGACCGAACAACTGGCCATCGCCCGCGAAGCCGAAGAACTCAACCGCATCCGGCAGGAAGCGGCACGCCACTATCTCGAAACCGTATTGGAAAGCCTGACCGCCGGCGTAATCACGCTCGACGAAACAGGCCGTCTGAAAACCCTCAACCGCAGCGCGGAAAACATCCTCGGCCTGCCGCTGTCCGAACTGTCGGGCAGCAACTGGCACGACTGGCCGCAAAGCGTGCCGCAATACCTCCTGTTAACCGAACTGTTCCAAACCATCCTCGCCACCGAACACACTGGCAAACCCGTTCAGACGGCCTACACGGGCGGCGACGAAGCACGCATCCTGCTGGCCAAGGCCACGCCCCTTCCGGCCGACAACGGCGGCGGCACGGTGCTCGTTTTCGACGACATCACACTGCTTGTGCGGGCACAAAAAGAAGCCGCATGGGGAGAAGTGGCGAAACGGCTGGCACACGAAATCCGCAACCCGCTCACCCCCATCCAACTCTCCGCAGAACGGCTGGCTTGGAAACTGCAAGACAAACTGGGCGAACAGGACGCGCAAATACTGGCCCGCTCCACCGACACCATCATCAAACAAGTGGCGGCCATGAAAGAAATGGTGGAAGCCTTCCGCAACTACGCCCGCGCACCCGCACTGAAACTCGAAAAACAAGACCTCAACAAAATTATCGAAGAAGTTTTGCTGCTATACGAAGCGGGTGCGTGTACATTTGACGCCGTTTTCAGTAATATACCCGCCGTCATGTATGCCGATACTACCGCCATACGGCAGGTGCTGCACAACATCTTCAAAAATGCGGCTGAAGCCGCCGAAGAAGCCGCACAGCCGGAAGTACATATCCACACCGACAACACAGACGGCAAAATCACCCTCACCGTCGCCAACAACGGCAAAAGTTTCAGCAAAGACATGCTGGCGAACGCTTTCGAGCCCTATGTAACCGACAAACCCACCGGCACCGGCCTCGGCCTGCCCGTAGTGAAGAAAATTGTAGAAGAACACGGCGGCCGCATCGCTCTGAGCAATCCCGCAGAAGGCGGCGCCTGCGTTAAAATCACATTACCCGCATTGGTAGAAGAGCACTATGAGAAGTAACGACATCCTAATCGTAGACGACGAAATCGGTATCCGCGACCTGCTGTCCGACATCCTGCAAGACGAAGGTTACACCGTCAGCCTGGCGGAAAACGCCGAAGAAGCACGCCAACTGCGCAACCAAACCCGTCCGGCCATGGTACTGCTCGACATCTGGATGCCCGACTGCGACGGCATTACCCTGCTGAAAGAATGGGCGAAAAACGGCCAGCTGACCATGCCCGTCGTCATGATGAGCGGCCATGCCAGCATAGACACCGCCGTCGAGGCAACCAAAATCGGCGCCATGGATTTCCTCGAAAAGCCAATCGCACTGAAAAAACTGCTGAGCGCCGTAGAACGCGCTTTGGAATACGGCGAACAACAGGCTGCGGCCGGGCTGTCGCTGGACAAACTGGGCAACAGCCCCGCCATTCAAGAGCTCAACCTCCGCATCGAAGCCGCCGTCAAACAAAACGACCCCATCCTGCTCAGCGGCGAAGCCGGATCGCCGTTCGAACTCGTTGCCCGCTATTTCCATAAAAACAATACCCCTTGGGTCGAACCGGCCAAAACCGAATACATCGTCGATATGCCGATGGAACTGCTGCAAAAAGCCGCCGGCGGCATCCTCTTCCTCGGCGACATCTCGCAATACAGCAAAAACATCCAGCAAGGCATCCACTTCCTGCTCGGAAAAGCCGAAAAACAGAATGTTCGGATTATCTGTGCCTGCAGCAGCCCCTCGGACGAATGGCTGCAAAATCCGGCCTACGACCCGAAACTGTTTGCCCTGCTCTCCGGCCTCAAGCTCCAGATTCCGCCGCTGCGCGAACAGGCCGGCGACATTGCCTTCCTGATTAACCGTATCGCCACCGAACTGTCGGAAACCCAGAAAATCCCCGTCGCCCGTTTCAGCGATGGTGCGCTGGAACTCCTGACCGGATACGACTGGCCGGGTAACTTCGACCAGCTGCACAATGTCGTCAAAACCCTGGCACTGTCGGCAGGCGAAGGGGAAATCGACGAAGCCGCCGTCGCAAACGAGCTCGGCCTGAACAAACCTGAAAAAAAACCGGAAATCAACGTCGGCGGTGGTTTTGATTTCAGCCTGCCCCTGCGCGAACTGCGGGAAGAGCTGGAACGCCGCTATTTCGAATACCACATCTCTCAGGAAGGTCAAAACATGAGCCGCGTGGCACAAAAAGTCGGCTTGGAACGCACCCACCTGTACCGCAAACTGAAACAACTCGGCATCCAGTTCTCCCGTCGGCAGAATAAAACCGAAGAAACCGATAAGGACGCCTAATCCGCATTAGGCAACTGAAGAGGCCGTCTGAAACTTTTCAGACGGCCTCTTTCTTTTTCACAGCATACTGCGTATTATAGTGGATTAAATTTAAATCAGGACAAGGCGGCGAGCCGCAGACAGTACAAAT
>NZ_JBQCVA010000021.1:0-38198 GCF_051962715.1 Neisseria sp. P0008.S010 | reverse complement strand
CCAACTTCAATAGTGGGAAGCGGTCGATGTGTTTGGCAATCATGGCTTGTGCGGTTTGCCGGAAGAAGGTGCTCATGAGAAATCCCCTAAATGTCTTGATGGGAATTTAGGAGATTTTAGGGGGATTTTGCAAAGGTCTCCTCTGGTGTCCGCACAAGTCGGCAACCGGCTGATTGCTCCGATGGTTTATCAAAATACGATGACCGGAGTCTTTTTTGAAGTGTGGTTTCAGCAATGCCTACTGCCCGCATTGACTCAAAAATCGGTGATTATTTTAGATAATGCACGATTTCACCGTATGGGTGTCTTACGGGAAATGGCCGAAAAATTGGGACATAAGGTATTGCCTCTTGCACCTTATTCACCTGAGCTCAACCCGATTGAGAAGGTGTGGGCGAATATTAAGCGGTATCTGCGAACCGTATTGTCTGGTTACGCCCGATTTGACGATGCACTACTGTCCTATTTTGATTTTAATTGACTATATATCGCCTTTTTGCATTCCCTTGGCATTTTGGGAATATTTCAAAGCTGCTGCGACTTCAAACTTCCGGTTTCCCGCCTGTGCGAGAATGACGGTGGCAGATTTCGGCAAGATTTGCTGTTCCCGTTTTCAGACGGCCTACGCTTGCTGAAAAATTTCAAACGACATAAACATCAAATTGTGATTGATGCGGCAACGAAGCTTTTCAAGGAAGCGGTGTTTCTGTGAAGAACAATGGCCAAATGCACATGCATCCGTTTCATCATAACTACGATAGCAGTCCGCATCAATCATGCAGTCGGGTTTAATATTTTCTCAGATAATCTGCAATAGGCAGCTGTCTGTAACAGCCCGAAACGCCACTTTGCCGGCAGAACCGCACTGTGCCCCCGTTTGCCTTTTATACCCGCCGCTGACATGGCTTTATCAATTTTAATTTTCCCTGCGAGCATTACCACACACAGATTGTTCTGATAGATGAGCAGACGTAAACGGTGAGGATGATTTGAAAGACGGAATATTATGGTAATCAAGGCTTATCTTGTCTTGCTTTGGTGATGAAATCAAAATGCCGTCTGAAAATTGTTGTTCAGACGGCCTCAAATCCTCTTTTTATTTATTGCCGGAATGGTGACTCTTAAAACGCAAATTATGCCGTTCCGACACGAAACCGTGCAGCGGCATATCGTGTGCTTCGTGCGGCAGGCTGTCGGTAAGCTGGCAGGAAAAACCGACGGCGATGCGCAGCGGCCGTCCGAAACGGCAACGCGCAAGTGTGGCATCGTAATAGCCGCCGTTTTGCCCCAGCCTGTAACCCTGCCGGTCGGCGGCAACCACGGGCAGCAGCATCACATCAAGCCGGTCGGCGCGGACTTTGCGTCCGGCAAACTGCGGCACATGCAGGCGGCTGCGGCCGCGTTTGCGTTCCGCCTGTGCGTTTGTGCGATAAGGTGTGAACCACATCCGTTTCCTGCCCGGTTCGATATAGGGCAGGTAAACGGTTGCGCCGCGTTCTGAGGCCGTCTGAAAGAGGGCGGAAAGGTTCAGTTCGCTGCCCATTGCCCAGTATGCGGCGATTTTTTTGCCCCGTCTGACCAGCGGTTTCAGACGGTGTATGACGGCTTGTTCGGCACGCCGGCGTTCGTTCCGCCCCAAGCGGTTGCGCTCAGTGCGAAACAGGCGGCGCAATTCGTTTTTTTGCTGCCTGACGGTTTGGTTCATGATATTTGTCCTGTTGATGAAACAAGAGGCCGTCTGAATTTCAGACGGCCTCGAAACGGTTACAGTGCTTTCCAGCGGGCCTGCGATTCGCGGATGACGGCTTTGGCTTCTTCAATGTCGCCCCAGTGTTCCACTTTGGTCGTGCCCGGTTTTTTCAGGTCTTTGTAGTGGTTGAAGTGGAATTCGATCTGCTTGATCAGCTGCTGCGGCAGGTCGGCCAAACTGTTGTAAGCGTTGCCGGTGTGGCGGTCGTCGGCGGGAACGACCACGATTTTGTCGTCCACTTCGCCGTCGTCGACAAATTTCATCACGCCGATGACTTTGGCTTCAAGGAAGATGCCGGTCGGCAGCGGGGTGTCGGTGATGATGAGCGCGTCCAACTCGTCGCCGTCTTCGTCCAGCGTCTGCGGGATGAAGCCGTAGTTGGTCGGCTTGGCAAAGGCCAAAGGCTCGACGCGGTCAAGCTGCATTACGGCCAGTTTGCGGTTCCATTCGATTTTGTGGTTTGAGCCTGCGGGGATTTCGACCACCACGTTGATGATGCCGCCGTTCACATCGCCTGCATCGAGAATCTGGTTGAAGTCAGCCATTTTATCGTCCTTTTCAATCGGGTTTGCAAAGCGGGCGATTATAGCAGGCCGTCTGAAAAACGGCCGATTAATCTCGTGACGCGCGGTATAATCTCCCCCCGTTCCCATTTGCAGAAAGAACCCGCCATGTGGCATATCGTCGCCATCGGCTATATTTTCGTTACCCTGATGTTTTCCATTGCCCAGCCCGGCCTGGCGCGCAAGTTGATTTATCTGACGTTTTTTACCATTTTGCCCACACTGTTTATGTTTTGGGCCGCTTTTATCCGTTTGCGCAACAAAAAAATGAAGCGTGAGGAAGAAGAAAACGACAGAACCTTGCCCGAATAAACCGTTCCCTATATAATCCCGCAGCTTTTTTTCTAAAAGCATTTTTTTATTTTTCCCAACGCTCGCACTTCGCGCCTTAAAGGGTGTCCCATGACGGGATTCTTGCGCGGGTGTCTGCAATAACCCTTTTAAAGGAAAACAAATGTCTCAAGTTACAATGCGTCAAATGCTGGAAGCCGGCGTACACTTCGGCCACCAAACCCGCCTCTGGAACCCGAAAATGGCCCAATACATTTTCGGTTCGCGCAACAAAATCCACATCATCAACCTGGAAAAAACCCTGCCGCTGTTCTTGGAAGCCCAAGAAGCCGTACGCCGCCTGGTTGCCAACAAAGGCAACATCCTGTTTGTCGGCACCAAACGTCAGGCCCGCGAAATCATCCGCGAAGAAGCCGAGCGCGCCGGTATGCCTTATGTAGATCACCGCTGGTTGGGCGGCATGTTGACCAACTACAAAACCGTTAAACAGTCCATCAAACGCTTGGAAGAAAAAACTGCCGTTTTGGCCAACGCCGAAACCAGCGGTTACAGCAAAAAAGAATTGCTGGACATGACCCGCGAAGTGGAAAAACTGGAACGCTCTTTGGGCGGTATCAAAAACATGAAAGGCCTGCCTGATGCCATTTTCGTCATCGACACCGGTTATCAGCACGGCACTTTGGTTGAAGCAGCCAAACTGGGTATCCCCGTTATCGCCGTTGTCGATACCAACAACAGCCCCGAAGGCGTGAAACACGTTATCCCGGGCAACGATGACTCAGCCAAAGCCATCCGCCTGTACTGCCGAGGCATCGCCGACGCGGTTCTGGAAGGTAAAAACCAAGCTCTGGCCGAAACCGTAGCCGCTGCACAGGCCGCTGCTGCTGCCGAATAAACCCGTTTGCACGGCAGGCCGTCTGAAAGGTTTTCAGACGGCCTGAAACCTTAATAATTGGAGATAAAACATGGCTGAAATTACAGCAAAAATGGTTGCCGACCTGCGCGCCGCCACCGGTTTGGGCATGATGGAATGCAAAAAAGCATTGGTTGAAGCAGAAGGCAATTTCGAAAAAGCCGAAGAAATCCTGCGCATCAAATCCGGCGCGAAAGCGGGCAAACTGGCCGGTCGTACCGCTGCCGAAGGCGTATTGGCTTATGCCATCAACGACAATGTCGGCGCATTGGTTGAAGTAAACTGCGAAACCGACTTCGTTGCCAAAGACGCAGGCTTCGTAGAATTCGCCAACTTCGTTGCGAAAACCGCTGCCGAAAAAAAACCGGCTACCGTTGAAGAACTGAGCGAACTGGTTGAAGCAGAACGCAAAGCCATCATCGCTAAATTGGGCGAGAACATGTCTGTCCGCCGCTTCCAAGTCATCGATACCGCCAACCAACTGGTTGCCTACATCCACGGTGCATTGGCTACCGAAGGCGTATTGGTTGAGTTCAAAGGCTCTGAAGACGTAGCGCGTAAAATCGGTATGCACATCGTTGCCGCCAAACCGCAATGCGTAACCGAAGCCGAAGTAGATGCCGAAACCGTTGAGAAAGAACGCCACATCTACACCGAGCAAGCCATCGCTTCCGGCAAACCTACTGAAATCGCCGCTAAAATGGTGGAAGGCCGTATCCGCAAGTTCTTGGCCGAAATCACCCTGAACGGCCAAGCATTCGTCATGAACCCTGACCAAACCGTTGCCCAATTCGCGAAAGAAAACGGCACCGAAGTGGTTAGCTTCGTACGCTACAAAGTAGGCGACGGCATAGAGAAAAAAGCTGTCGACTACGCAGCCGAAGTGGCCGCTGCCGCTAAAGTGTAATATCGCTTTGCATAATAGAAAACACCCGCATTCAAGCGGGTGTTTTTGTTTGTCTTGCGTAGCGAAGATGAGGTTCGTTGCCATGAATACCGAGCAACAGGCGAAATGCTTTATTCATGCGACTGTTGCTTGGAACAAGGCGGTTTGTGTGGAGCCGTATTTACAATAAGCAGGCTATTTGTATCGTTACCGACTTTTGTATGGACATGCTCAGGCCAAGCGGCTGTTCCAAAAATCATGAGTTTGATATTCATATTTTCAGACGGCCTGACTTGCCTGCTGCGGCTTCCGTTCAATATCTTTCCGCCTTATAACCGAACAGGCCGACAAATTTGCAGTTTCCCGCTTTTTTCGCAACGTTTCGGCAAACTTTGAAATTTCTGCCGGTCGGGTGCGAAAGGGTTGTTTGCTTTGAAGCGTTAATTATTTGATGCTTCTGATTTCATTTGTTTTTCAGTCATCATTCGGATGATTCCCCCCAATGGGGCAGGTTCGGGATTTCCAATCCGAACAATTCCAAGGCGCGGCCGACGCTGTGGATTAAAATATCGTCCACGCTTTGCGGCTTGTGATAAAAGGCGGGAACGGGCGGGAACACGATGCCGCCCATTTCCGTTACCCGCCGCATATTGTCCAGATGTGCCAGATTCAGCGGCGTTTCGCGCACCATCAACACCAGCCGCCGCCGCTCTTTCAGGGCAACATCCGCCGCCCGCGTCAAAAGGTTGTCGCCCCAGCCCTGCGCCACGGCCGCCAGCGTCCGCATCGAGCAGGGGGCGACCAGCATTCCCAGCGTTTGAAACGAACCGCTGGCAATCGGGGCAGCCAGGTTGCCGACCGGATACACCACGTCGGCCAGCGCGTACACTTCTTCGCGGCACAAATCCGTTTCCTGCCCCTTTGTCAGCTCCGCCCCTTTGGACACCACCAGGTGCGTTTCCACATCTGCCGCCTGCCGCAAAAGCCGAAGCGCGGTGTGGCCGTATTGGAAACCGCTGGCGCCGCTGATGCCGACGACGATGCGTTGTTTTGCCATGAATATTCCTTTTTTGTTTTAGAGGCCGTCTGAAACCTTTCAGACGGCCTTTCGGGTTTAACGGTGCAGTGCGGCGGTTTTCAGCCAGGCCAGTATTTCGCGCGACAGTTTCCGCAGGTAGTTCGGCGTAGAATCGCCGCAGGAACCCGAAGCATGAAGGCGGACGGTTTTGCCCGGCCAATGCCGTTTGGCCAGCCATTCGGCACGGGCGAGGTGGAAGGCGTCGCTGACAATGATGATTTGTTCGGCATCGTGCAGCAGGGGCGCGCTGAAGGCGATGTTTTCGTAAGTGCTTTCGGAGCGCGGTTCGATGCGGATTTTATCCGCAGGAACGCCCATGGATACGGCCATATCGCGCATGGCTTCGGCCTCGTTGCTGCCGTCGCCGTCGGTGCCGCCGCTCATCAGCAGCCCGCCGGCCAAGCCCTGCCTGTATAGGGCGGCTCCCGCCTCCACCCGCGAACGCAGGCAGGGATTGGGCGTGCCTTTGCGGTTTACCGAGTTGCCTAAGACGACGGCGATGTCGGCGGGCGTTGGGTTTTCAGACGGCCTGCTTTCTGCCTTGAGTGCCCAAAAATGCAGTTGTGCCAGCGCGGCCGCCCAGCCGGTTAGGAAGACGATGGCGGAGAGTATCAGTCGGCGTTTCATCGGGTCGGCCTTTGTCGGGTTTCGGGCCGGCCATGATAGCACAAGGCCGGGCCGCAGCGGATTGTCCGGCCGCATGTATTCGGCTATAATCGCGCCCGCTCTTGAGGGAGTAGCCGTCCGCGCGGCGTTTCGATTGCCGCCGGAACCCGTATCAACATATTTGCCGGCAATCGCGGCATGGTGCGGGTATCTTCTCCAACCGAAGACTGGCAAGACTTAAGGCATATCGTCTGTTCCGTGCGGGGACGGGCGGTGTGTCTTTTTTTGTTGCCCGCACGGTTCGGAGCCTGATTATGGAAGCCTTCCTTTCTTCAACCTTCGGGGTGTTCATTGCCGAAATCGGCGATAAAACCCAGTTGCTCACTTTGTTTCTCGCCGCCCGTTTTGCACAGAAAAACGCCGTAATCGCAGGCATTTTCGCCGCCACGCTGCTCAATCATCTGGTATCGGCCTGGCTGGGCGTATGGTTGGCCGCCTCGGTGTCGCCGGTTTTGGTGAAATGGATTGTCGGCCTCAGCTTTATTGCCGTCGGCCTCTGGTTGCTGAAACCCGATAAAGATGACGACGGCGACAACGGCCGCTGGCTGAAATACGGTGCGTTTGCCGCCACGCTGGTGTTGTTTTTCCTGGCTGAAATCGGCGATAAAACACAAATCGCCACCGTGCTGCTGGCCGCCCGTTACAACGATTTGGCATGGGTCGTGTCAGGCAGCGTCCTCGGCCTGATGCTGGCCAACGTGCCGGTTGCCTATCTGGGCGAAAAAATCATGGCGAAAGTACCTGCCGCCGCCGTCCGCCGTGCCGCCTGCCTGTTGTTCTGCCTGCTCGGCGTACTGACTCTTGCGGGCGGCGGCATAGGCTTGTCCTGATGCCGGGCCGTCTGAAAAGTTTGCCAAAGCGGCTGCAGCGTTTAAACCGTCCAAACCTAAATTTACGCGGCGGCAGCTATAATCCCGCCCATTATCAAAACGCACATCCAACCATGAAACTGCCTTATCTCGGCATTCTGCTCGGCACGGCACTCCTCTGTCATCCCGTGCAGGCCGTTACCTATATCTGCAAAATCGACGGCAAAGCCGCCTATTCCAGCGTGAAAATCAATTCGAGCTGCCAAAAGTCGCAAATGGACGGCATCAGCGAAGAGCGGCCGAAACAAAAAGCCCAAACGGGCGCGGCTTCCGATGTGGCGGTGGAAAACACCGACCGCGACGACATCAGCGAAATTTGGGAAGAGGCCACCTACGGCACTTACGACGACATCAAAATCCTGCCGCGTGTCAGTGACGGCCCGACCAACAGTGCCGCCCCCAAGCTGGAAGTCAAACTCCGCAACCAGCCGAAGGCACCGCTGAAAACCGCCCCTGCCGGCCCGGCGCCGATTCGGACTGCCGCACCCATCTATAATGCGGCACCGTCCAAGCCCAAGCTCAGCCGCAACCAAATCCTGCAAAAGGAAATCGACAACGAACGCGCCGCCCTTGCCCGCACGCGCGGCCAACTCGAACTGACGCGGCAAAAAGGCGGCGACATCGGCGCGCTGAAACAAGCGGTGGCCGACCGCGAAGCCAACATCCGCGCCATCGAGCGGGAGATGAAACGCTGAATCCGATGGCAATCCAATGAAAAGGCCGTCTGAAAACCTGAAAATCGGTTTTTCAGACGGCCTTTTCATTGACGGGCAAGCCTTTGCTTCAAACGGATATAAGGCGGTATCAGGGCAGCTTAATCCCCTGCCAAGCCGGCAGCCGCCATTTCGCAGGCCGTCCGAACGGCCGCCATCAGGCTGCCGCTGTCGGCGCGGCCCGTACCGGCCAAATCGAGGGCCGTGCCGTGGTCTACCGAAGTGCGGATGAAGGGCAGGCCGAGCGTGATGTTCACCCCTTGGCCGAAGGAAGCGTATTTCAACACCGGCAGGCCTTGGTCGTGATACATCGCCAGCACGGCATCGGCATCTTTCAGCATAAACGGCTGAAACAGCGTATCGGCCGGATACGGCCCGCGGATGTCCAGTCCGGCGGCGCGCATTTCTTCCAGCGCGGGGATGATGACGTCGTTTTCCTCATGCCCCAAATGGCCGCCTTCACCCGCGTGCGGGTTGAGGCCGGCAACCAGGATGCGCGGGTGCGCAAGGCCGAATTTGTGCCGTAAATCGCGGTGCAGGATGCGGGCGGTTTCCAGCAGGCTTTCGCGGGTAATCGCAGCGGCCACGTCTTTCAGCGGCAGGTGGGTGGTGGCCAATGCCACGCGCAGGCCGCCGCCCGCCAGCATCATGACGACGCGGGGCGTGCCGCTTTTTTCGGCCAGATATTCGGTGTGGCCGCTGAAAAATCCGCCGCCCGCGCCCGCGTCGTTGATGATGCCCTTGTGCAGCGGGGCGGTGGTCATGGCGGCAAACGTGCCGTTTTGAATGCCTTGATGGGCGGTGTCGAGCAGTTGCAGCACATAGGGCGAGTTGGCGGCGTTCAGACGGCCTGCTTCGCACGGGGCGGCCAGCGGGATGTGCCAAACGTCGAGCGTGCCGGGCTGGGGTGGGAGGTTGGGGGAAAAGTCGCGCAGGGCGACGGTTTTGCCCAACTGCGCCGCACGTTGGCGGAGCAGGCCGATGTCGGCGAGGACGACGGGGTGGCAGGACAGTTTGGCGGCAGCAAGGTCGAGGCAGATGTCCGCACCGATGCCGGCAGGTTCGCCGCCGGTGACGGCGATAACGGGAAGGGACATGATGGTTCCTTGATGGGTTGAGGCCGTCTGAAAACCCGTTTCCGGATTTTCAGACGGCCTGTTCGTTGCGGCAGTTATTTCAATACTACCCGTATCCATTGGCTGACCCAGCGGCGTTGGTTTTTCGCGATGGCCGCTTCAGACGGGTTGTCGCTGTGCTGCGGCGCGCGGGCGTGTTTGAACACGTCGGGCAGCGGCGTGTTTTTCACGGCGGGGTAAACCCACATTTCGGTTGGTACCGCTTTCTGCACCGACGCGCTTTGCAGGTATTGCACCAGTTTGGCTGCCAAGGCAGGCTGTTTCGCACCGTTGAGTACCGCCGCGCCTTCCACTTGGCGGAACACGCCGCCTTTCAGGAACAATACGCCGGTGGGCGGGGTATCGAATTTGCCCTTGCCGTAATGCACTTCGGCCGCCGGGCTGGAAGCATAACCCACCACCAGCGGGCGCGAGCCGCCGTTGCGGCTGAATTCGGTGTAGTAGGCTTCGCTCCAGTCTTTTGTTACCTTCACGCCGTTGGCGCGCATTTTCGCCCACCAGTCGAAAGCCTGCTTCTCACCCATGCCTTGGATGTTGGCCAACAGGAAGCCTAAGCCGGTGCTGGACAGTCCGGGATTGGGCATGGCCAGCAGGTCTTTATATTGCGGCTTGGCCAAATCTTCGAGGCTCTGCGGCAGGGGCAGTTTGTTTTTGGCAAACCAGGCTTTGTCGTAGTTGACGGCGATGTAGCCCGTGTCCACCGCCGCCGCATGGGGCAGGGCGGCGGTTACGGCTGCCGAGGGCGGTTGGGCGGCGGCGAGGATGCCGCCTTCTTTCGCTTTCAGCACGGTGGTGTTGTCCAGGCCGTACACCGCGTCGGCAATCGGCTGTGCACGGCTCAATACCAGCTTGTTCACCAATTCGTTGCCGCTGCCCGCCTTAATCACCGATACTTTGGCATCGTTGGCGCGCTCGAAGGCGGCAAACGCGTCTTTCGGCAGGCTGAACGATTTGTGCACCGCCAGCCGCACTTCCGTCTGCGCCTGCACGGCAGGCATCAAAAGGGCGGCTGTTGCCGCCGCAAGTAAAATCCGTTTCATACCATAATCTCCCTTTGGCTATAATCGCGGTAATGATACCGCCTAAAACGATATGAATAAAGAGCCGAAAACAACTGTCTGGCTGTTTGACCTGGATAACACGCTGCATCATGCCGACGAAGGCATTTTTTATCTGATCAACCGCCGCATGACCGCCTACCTGATGCGGCATTTGAAGCTTTCCGAATCGGAAGCCGACCACCTGCGCCGCGACTATTGGCACCGCTACGGCGCGACTCTGGCCGGGCTACGCCTGCACCATCCCGAAACCGACATCGCCGACTTCCTGCGCCACAGCCACCCGATGGACGAAATCCTGCCGAAAGTCCGCCCCGTGCAAGGCACGGCAGACGTTCTAGGCCGTCTGAAAGGGCGCAAGGCCGTATTTTCCAACGCACCGTCGTTTTATGTGCACGGCTTGGCGGCCGAGCTGGGTTTGTCCGACTGCTTCGACGCATTGTTCGGCACGGACGATTTCGGCCTGCTCTACAAACCCGCCGAAGCGGCCTACCTCACCGTATGCGCCGCCATGAAGGCCGACCCGACCGACTGCGTGATGGTGGACGATTCCGCCGACAATCTCGCCGCCGCAAAAAAGCTGGGTATGAAAACCGTGTGGTTCGGCAGCGGCAGCCATCCTCTGCCCTTCGTCGATTGCGCCGCGCCCGATATGGCCGCGCTGGCCGCATGGGCGCAAGAGGCCGTCTGAAAAACCATTTCTCGGTTTATATGTTTTTCAGACGGCCTTTTTGCAAAATTGTAAATATTTTCTGTCTGACCATGCTGCATAAACGCCGAAAAAGGCCGATAATATGCGCCGAAACATCTTCCGCTATTATGGCAATTGTGATGAATGCAAAGGGCGGAGAAACGTGATTGTGAAGATCGCTATACCAGCATCGATGCAAAAATTGCTTTGGACAAAAGCCGTCCTTCAGCCTCAGGTGTATGGGCATTAAGCGTAACGGTGAAGGGGGTGGATGGTAGAAAGCGTTATAAAAATCAGAAGTATGTGATTCCTTTCAACGGCAAGACGCACGTTGCGCCAAAAAGCTATCTGCTCAATGTTAAATATTGAGGCCGTTTGATTTTTGTCGGAAAACGCTTAAAACCGCGCATTCCGTATTGAAAATGGAATCCTTGTGAAGGACTGATTGAAAACGGCAAGGAAATAGGCTTTCAAGCAGTAAAGGTCGTCTGAAAACTGCAGCCAAAAAGCTGAAACTAGAGGATAATACCGCCCTGAAAATTCATCCCATAATGTTTTGCCAAGATTGAAGACGTATTCTGTCAAACTGACTGCTAGTGTCTTCAAACTTGTATAAGGCAGTTGGAAAACTAAGAAAGTAGCTTATTCACTCCCGATTTTATAGAAAGAAACTGTTATGCAAAAAAAACACCTGATTTTTCTTTTTGCTGCCTTTGTTGCTGTGCCTGTGTTGGCAAAACCTGTTGTTGTTAAGGAAGCGCAACTACTCGGTAAATGGCAGTGCGTTGATGATAATGGAACCCTGAGGACGTTTACTTTTGGCAGTGAGCAAAAAGTAAGCGCGATTGTGGATGCGAATTTTCCTTCACCTGATGATGAAACCCTAGCTTATCGGGTGTTTGCAGACGGTACTTGGACGGTGAACGGAGGAAAAATTGGTTTGAACATTAAAACCACCGATGTTCAAAGACAACATAGCATAGCTAAAATTCGCACCATCCCGTGGCGTGAAGTGGATAAGGAAATGTTTGCTCATTTGAGAAACGATATTGGTAAATCAGATAAATTGCAAATGCAGGTTAAAAAAATCGGGAATGACAGCCTAAGCGTCCGTATGCAGGGCGATAGACAAGATATGGCTTGCCGTAAGGCGTAAATTTATTGAATTGCCCAAGAGAACGTTATCGGGGCTAAATATCTCATCAAGTTTTGTTTCATTTTTGCGCTAGCAGCGTGTATCGATTAAACCTTCAAAAAAGGAATCCCCATGCCTTCCATCAAACGCGCCCTGATCAGCCTGTCCGACAAAAACGGCGCAGTCGAATTTGCCCAAACCCTGCACAAACTCGGTGTCGAAATCCTCTCTACCGGCGGTACGGCGAAGCTGCTTGCCGATGCGGGCGTTCCCGTAATTGAAGTCGCCGACTACACCGGTTTCCCCGAAATGCTCGACGGCCGCGTGAAAACGCTGCATCCGAAAATTCACGGCGGTATTTTGGGGCGGCGCGATTTGGGCGAACACGTCGCCAAGATGGAAGAGCACGGCATCGGCAATATCGACATTGTGTGCGTCAACCTCTACCCCTTCGCCGCCACCATCGCCAAGCCAAACTGCACGCTGGAAGACGCGATTGAAAACATCGACATCGGCGGCCCGACCATGGTGCGTTCCGCCGCGAAAAACTGGAAACACGTCGCCATCGTTACCGACACCGCCGACTTCCCCGCCATCGCCGCCGAAATGGAAGCCAACGGCGGCACGTTGAGCGACAAAACCCGCTTCAACCTGTCGCGCAAGGCGTTCAGCCACACCGCCCAATACGACGGCATGATTTCCAACTACCTGACCTCGCTTTCAGACGACGTTTTGAGCGGCACGCCCGAAATCGGCGAATTCCCCAGCCAGTTCAACCAAAGCTGGATTAAAGTGCAAGACATGCGCTACGGCGAAAACCCGCACCAGCGCGCCGCGTTCTACCGCGATGTGTACCCCGCCGCAGGCAGCCTCGCCGCCTACAAACAACTGCAAGGCAAAGAATTGTCGTACAACAACATCGCCGATGCCGATGCCGCATGGGAAGCCGTCAAATCCTTCGACGCACCCGCCTGCGTGATTGTGAAACACGCCAATCCGTGCGGCGTCGCCGTTGCAGCCGATATATTGACCGCCTACAAACTCGCCTACGCCACCGACACCACCAGCGCGTTCGGCGGCATCATCGCCTTCAACCGCGAAGTGGACGGCGAAACCGTCAAACAGATTACCAACAATCAGTTTATGGAAGTCATCATGGCGCCGAAGTTCACCGCCGAAGCCCTCGAAATCGCCGCCGCCAAGAAAAACGTGCGCGTATTGGAAGTGCCTCTAGAAGCAGGCGCGAACCGCTTTGAACTCAAACGCGTCGGCGGCGGATTATTGGTACAAACGCCCGACATCCACCGCATCAGCCGCGCCGATTTGAAAGTCGTCTCCAAACGCCAACCGACCGAGCAGGAGTGGAACGATTTGCTGTTTGTCTGGAACGTCGCGAAATACGTCAAATCCAACGCCATCGTGTTCGGCAAAGGCGGTCAAACCTACGGCATCGGCGCAGGCCAAATGAGCCGTGTGGACAGCACCCGCATCGCCGCCCGCAAAGCGCAGGACGCAGATCTAGACTTAAACGGCGCGTGTGCCGCCTCCGACGCTTTCTTCCCCTTCCGCGACGGCGTGGACGTGATTGCCGAGCAAGGCATCAAAGCCATCATCCACCCCGCAGGCTCGATGCGCGATCAGGAAGTTTTCGACGCAGCGGACGAACACGGCATCGCCATGGTGGTAACGGGCGTGCGGCATTTCAGGCATTGATTCGGAAACACATTCAAAGGCCGTCTGAAAATTGTTTCAGACGGCCTTTGTTGTTTTAAAGGATGAGTTTACCTGAAAGCGGCTTCCTTGGTGGTCAAACTCATTTCAATCGCGGTTTGGGCAAGCTGGTGGTGCAGCTCGCGCCATTCGCGCATCCGCAGGTGCGACAGGAAATATTGGCGGCACCACTGCACCAACTGCTTGTTGGACAAGCCTTTATCGCGTTCGCGCTGGAAGCTGTCCCAAATGTTCAGATAGGCAAGGAAATCGGACTGCTTGTCGGTAAAACGCTCGTGCGCCTTGGCTGCGGCATCGCGCGCTTCCAGCGGCCGCTCGCGCGGGTCTTGAATCGACAGCGCGGACGCGATCACCAATATTTCCGCCATGCAGTCGTGCTTCTTCGCCGCCAACAAAATGCGCGCGATTTTCGGGTCGATGGGCAGGCGCGCCATTTGTTCGCCGAGTTTGGTCAGGCGGTAGCGGGGAGGGGCGACTTGCTGGGAGGAGTTGTTTTGCATCATATTGTTTTAACGGGTAATTATGAAAAAGCAGGCCGTCTGAAAAAGTGCAGGCTGCTTTTAGTGCTATTGGGGAATGCTGGATATGCGTTTGGTTTTTGCTGGGATGCCGTTTCAGACGGCCTTTTTGTGTTCTGCACACTCGGCCGCGTGTGCCTCTCCCCAGTCGTGCATGGAGCGGACGACAGGTTTGAGCGTGCGGCCGAAAGCGGTCAACGAATATTCCACCTTGGGCGGCACCTGCGGATACACCTCACGGTGGACGATGCCGTCCGCTTCCAGTTCGCGCAGTTGCAGGGTCAGCATCCGCTGGGTAACGGTGGGCATACAGCGTTGCAGTTCGTTGAAGCGGCGCGTGCCGTCCATCAGGTGGTACAAAATCAGTACCTTCCATTTGCCGCCGATGAGGTCGAGCACGGTGTGAACAGGGCAGCGTTCGGGATAATCTTCAATATTTTCAATGGTCATTGTGCTTTTCTTCACAGTATAAAAAATGTGCGTACTTGTTTAAAATAATTTTACCTATACAATGCGCTCCAACGCAATAAAATATATCGAGAAGAAAGGATAAAATCATGCGTATTTTAGAACTTGACCGCATCAACGAACTGGCATGCACCGCCAAAACCCGCGCATTGACCCCAGAGGAACTTGCCGAGCGCGACATCCTACGCCGGAGCTACATCCAAGCCGTAACCGGCCAATTGAAAGCGCATCTGGCTAGCGTTACCGTCATCGACCCCAACGGCCGCGACGTTACCCCGTCCAAACTGCGTGACGCACAGGCAGCGGGCATGCCCTGATTTCGGCGTTTCAGACGGCCTGAAACCCCAAAGCAGCCTGCACCCCATTATCCGTAAAGAAAGGACATCCCATGACCCCGCAAACCGTACTCGATTTTTGGTTCGCCGAAGAAAACCGCCCCTTCTGGTTCGCCAAAAGCGACGAATTCGACCAAGCCATCCGCAGCCGTTTCGCCGGCCTTTGGCAACAGGCCGCCCGCGCCGAACTGTACGAATGGCGCGCCACGTTTGACGGCCGCCTGGCGGAAATCATCGTGCTGGACCAATTCTCGCGTAACCTGTTCCGCAACAACCCGCAAGCCTTCGCCTGCGACGCTATGGCGCAAGTACTGGCACAGGAAGCCGCCACGCAACCGGGATTTTCCGGCCTGCCCGACACATGGCGGCACATGATGCTGATGCCGCTGATGCACAGCGAAAGCCGCAAAATCCACGCCCTTGCGCTGGCACTCTTTACCGAACACGCTGCTCACGCTTTGGTGCATGAAGAACAGCACAAAGCCATCATCGACCGCTTCGGCCGCTATCCGCACCGCAACGCCGTACTCGGCCGCGACAGCACGGCGGAAGAGTTGGAATTTCTGCAACAGGAAGGCTCGTCGTTCTGAAAACGTCCGTTTCAGGCTGCCTGAAACACCCGAAAAGCAGCCTGCACCCCTACCACTACGCACCAAGAAAGGAAAACACCATGCGTACCATCAAACAAATCTATAATGCCCCGCACACCCACTGGGTCGGTAACGGCTTCAAAGTCGCTCCGCTGTTTTCCCACATGGGCGAAGACAAACAAATCAGCCCCTTCCTGATGCTGGACTACGCCGCCCCGATGGAATTCGCCCCCAACCAAGCCGCCCCGCGCGGTGTCGGCGCACACCCCCACCGTGGCATTGAAACCGTAACCATTGCTTATGCGGGCGAAGTCGCTCACCGCGACAGCAGCGGCGGGGGCGGCGTCATCAAACAAGGCGATGTGCAGTGGATGACGGCGGGAAACGGTATCGTCCACGAAGAGTTTCACAGCCTCGAATTTTCTGCACGCGGCGGACGGTTTGAAATGGCGCAGCTTTGGGTCAACCTGCCGCGCGAACATAAACGCACTCCTGCCGGCTACCAACACATCGGAGCAAACACCATTCCCGTCATCACCGACGAAAACGGCAGCGTGCGCGTCATCGCGGGCAAATACGCGGGCAAATACGCGGGCAAACTCGGCCCGGCGGACACCTTTACCGAACTCAACGTGTGGGATGTAAGCGTGAATGCGGGTGCGGAAATGGTTTTCAGTCTGCCCGA
This sequence comes from Neisseria sp. P0008.S010, assembly GCF_051962715.1. NCBI lineage: Bacteria > Pseudomonadati > Pseudomonadota > Betaproteobacteria > Neisseriales > Neisseriaceae > Neisseria > Neisseria sp. P0008.S010. The sequence continues at coordinate 22,122 of NZ_JBQCVA010000021.1, read as the reverse complement.
AAGCCACAATCTCGCCTTGGTCATCCGCCACGGCGAAGTGGAACTCAACGGCAGCCAACGCGCCGCCGAAACCCAGCTGGCCGTATTCGAGCGCGAGGCGGGCGAAATCCGCATCCGCAACACCGGTGGCAAACCCGCCGAAATCCTGTTGCTCTCGGGCGTACCGATTGACGAACCGATTGCCGCCTACGGCCCGTTTGTGATGAACACACAGGAAGAGTTGGTTGAAAGCGTACGCGAATTCAACGAAGGGAAATACGGTTGGTTGGATTAATCGTGTGCCCTAAAAAGCAGCCTGCACTTGGTTTTTAAAAGGTGCAGGCTGCTTTTTATTTTCAGGTAGCCTGTTTTCAGACGGCCTCCACCGCTCCCAATTCCAACAACACCTGAAATCCATCATTGATATACCGCGAATCGGGCATTTCTAAAAATGGGAATGCTGCCACGTCGCCCAGTTTTAACGCTGCCATGCGCAGGATGACGGCGGCCAGGTTGCTGCGGACGATTTCCGGGTCGGTGAATTCGGGGCGGCTGTTGAAATCTTCTTCTGAAAACAGTCGGATACACACGCCTGCGGAGACGCGTCCGCAGCGGCCGGAGCGTTGGCGGGCGGCAGCTTGGGAGATTTTTTCTACATGAAGCTGCTCCACTTTCGCCCGCGCGGAATAGCGTTTGACGCGAGCGAGGCCGGTGTCGATGACGTATTTGATGCCTGGGACGGTGAGCGAGGTTTCGGCGACGTTGGTCGACAGCACAATGCGGCGTTTCGCGCCTGAGGGATGGAAGATTTTGTGCTGTTCGGCGTGCGATAGGCGCGCGAACAGGGGCAGGATTTCGTCGTTGCGGCGCAGCGTGGATTTACGCAGGGCTTCGGCGGCTTCGCGGATTTCGCGTTCGCCCGGCAGGAACACCAAAATATCGCCTTCGCCGTGTCGCGCCAATTCGTCCGCCGCATCGACAATCGCGTCGGTCAGCTCCACTTCTGCGTCGTCTTCGTCTTTGCTGGTCAGCGGGCGGTAGAGAATTTCGACGGGGTAGGTGCGCCCGCTTACTTCCAGCACGGGCGCGCCGTTGAAGTGTTGGGAAAAGCGTTCTGCGTCTATGGTTGCCGAGGTGATGATGATTTTCAAGTCGGGGCGGCGCGGCAGGAGTTGTTTCAGGTAGCCCAAGAGGAAGTCGATGTTCAGGCTGCGTTCGTGTGCTTCGTCGATGATAATCGTGTCGTAGGCGGCGAGATAACGGTCGGTCTGCGTTTCCGCCAGCAGGATGCCGTCGGTCATCAGCTTGACGCAGGCATCGCGCGAGGTGTGGTCGGTGAAGCGCACCTTATAGCCCACCGCGCTGCCGATTTCCGATTTCAGCTCTTCGGCAATCCGCTCCGCCACCGAGCGCGCGGCCAAACGGCGCGGCTGGGTATGCCCGATCAGCCCCGCCGCTCCGCGTCCGAGTTCCAGACAAATCTTGGGCAACTGCGTGGTTTTGCCCGAACCGGTTTCGCCGCAAATAATCGTTACCTGATTCTCGGCAATGGCTTTTTTGATTTCTTCGAGCTTTTCGTGAACGGGCAGGGTGTTGTCGAACTCGGGTTTGGGTAAGGCGGCCAAACGCTTCAAAAAGATTTCGTGCGATTTTCGGTATTTTTCTTCGACTTTGGACAAGCCGCCGTATTTGTTGGGATTTTTGAAGGCGGATTGCAGGAAATGGCGGTCTTTGGAGAGGGTTTGGGAGAAATCGGGGTGGGGCATGATTGATGTGCGTGATGGATGAAGATAAAGCGGAATTATAGCAAACAGGCCGTCTGAAAAGTTTTCAGACGGCCTGTTTGATCGGATTAAAAAAGGCCGTCAGCTTTTCAGATATACGTTGCGCCCTAAGGAGGGCTAACTAAAAAAGGTAGGAATGGGCGCAGAGGAACAACCACAGGCCAAGTGTGGGCAGCAGGATTATTTTCCATGCAGGGCTGGGCTTTCCGGCCAGTGTTTGCATCACTGAAATCAACGAATATATGGCGGCAAAAATACTCCAAAAAATAGTAAACATACTCAGCTGTGTAATGATGTATGACATCATGCCGCCGGAATTGGCCGTGGCTTTCCATAGGATGTAAATGACCAACCAAATAGCAGCCAACATGCCGATGTGTTTGAATTTTTCCTGTGTGTCCAATTTAAATAATCTCCTGTTCTATATGGATTTCTTGGCGGTTTAAATTCATGTCAGGCTATCTGGAAGCCGCCTTGAATTCGGATGGCTGCCGTCAATTTGCCAGCACCAAATCGTTTTTCCCGTCCGCCGATTCCAGCCACAAGCGTCCGTAATAACCGCGGTAGTCGTCCCACACCTTCTCCGCCGCTACCGCCGTAAATATCGAAAGCGGATATTCCTGCCGCGCCTGCCATTTCCAATACCATCGCCCGTACAGCAGCACGCCGCGTTCCACGTCCAGCAGTAGGAAATTCCGCGCCGTAAACCTGCGCCAGTACAGGATGCCGACCAGCGAGGCCCCGCTGAAAAACAGCAACGACATCGCCAAGCCAAGCACTGAACCCACCCCGTCGCCGGAAATGCCCGACAACGTATCAAGCCCGACGATGAGTGGCAGCAGCACCCCTATGCAGGCCACGCCGATTTCCAGTACCAAATCCGCAGAATTCGCGGGATACAGCATAATGATTTTGTTTTTGTTCGGATTCATGATTCTGTCTTTGTTTTTGGAATAGCGGTTGTCGGATGGCTGTATTTGGCGGCATTGTGGTTTTCAGAAGGTTTGAATGTATCCCCCTTAAACATTGGGGCCGTCTGAAAAGCCGTTTTCAAAGTTCCAACTTTGTTGCGGCTTCGCTTTCAGACGGCCTCTTTATCGAAGTTCAGCGTCCGCCCTTGCCGACGACGACGACGTTCAATTCCTGCGGGTTGAGGCGGCGGTGCCAGACTTCGCGCACTTGTTCCGCCGTTACCGCCTCGATGCGGGCGGTGTAGGTGTCGTAGTAGTCCAAAGGCAGGTTGTTCGCACCGACGTTGGCGGCGATGGCGACGGTTTTGGCATTGGTATCGAAGGTCATGGGGAAGCTGCCGACGATGTTGTCTTTGGCCTGTTTCAGCTCGGCCTCGGTGGGGCCTTCGGCAATGAAGTCGGCCAGGACGGCGCGGGCGGCGGCCAACGCGTCTTCGGCACTGTCTTTTTTGGTGGAGAAGTCGATGCTGAACGGGCCTTTGCGCGTCATCGGGCTGAGGCTGCTGGATACGCCGTACACCAGCCCTTTTTCGTCGCGCAGTTTTTTCATCAGGCGGCTGTCGAATCCGCCGCCGCCGAGGATGTAGTTGCCGACGGCGAGGGCGTAGCGGTCGGGGTCTTGGCGCACAATCAGCGGCAGCTCCATGATGACGGAGGCCTGCTCTTTACCGTCGAACGGGATGTCTTGGCGGCGGCCGGCGTTGTTGGGGATTTCGGGGATTTCGGTGCGGTCTGCGGCTTGCGCGGGCAGGCCTTCCAATACGGCGGCCACCGTTTTTTCGGCCTGACGGCGGTCGATGTCGCCGACGATGGCAACGTAGGCGTTGTTTTTGGCGTAGTGGCTGCGGTGGAATTGCGCCAGGTCTTCAAGCGTGATGCCGTTGATGCTCTCTTCGCTGCTGCGCGCGCTGTTGGCATAGGGATGGCTGCCGTAGTTGAGCAGGGTTACGGCGCGGCCGGCGAGAAAACCGGGATCGCTGAGGCTTTGCTTCAGCGAGGTCAGCGCCTGCCCTTTGGTGCGGATGAGGACGGCGGGATCGAATTTCGGACGGGCGATAATCTGATTGGCCAGTTTGAGGCCGTCTGAAAGGTTTTGGCGGCGGCTGAGCGAGGCAAAGCTGATGGTAGTGTTTTCCGGGCCTGCCGCCGCGCTGACGGTTACGCCGATGCGGTTGCTTTCGTCGCGCAGTGCTTCTTCGCCGTATTTTTCGGTGCCCGAGGAGAGCATGGAGGCGGTGAAGGCGGCCAAGTCGGGTTTGTGTTCGGCAACTTGTCCCGCGCCTTTGAAGGTAATCTGCATATTGACGATGGGCAGTTCGTGCCGTTCCACCAGCGTGATGGTTACGCCGTCGGCGGTTTTCCAGCGTTGGAATTCGACGGCATGGGCGGCGGTGAAGGCGAGACAGGCCGCGAAGGCCGGGATGAGGACGCGGGTTTTCATGGTTTTACCTTTTTCAGACGGCCTTTTGCGGCTGCGGGTGGTTGCGGTTGCTCCGCCTGTTGCGGCAGAACGGTGATTTGCGCCATCGGGCTGTCGAGCAGCAGGCGGGCGGCAGACTGTACTTGTTTGGGCGTTACTTTGAACAGCCGGCGGATGATTTCGTCTTCGCTCTTCCAGCCGAAACCATTGTGTTCGAGTTCGCCCAAGGTGTCGGCCTGGCTGTGGATGGAATCACGGGCAAAAATGCGTTCGGTCTCCACCGGCGTGCGGATGAGGGCCAATTCGTCTTTGCCCACGCCGTTTTCGGCAATGTCGCGGATTTCGTCCAGCAGGCGTTTTTTCAGCTCTTCGGGCGTGGTTTGGCCGTTGGGCATAGCGAAAACGCTGAATATGGCGTTTTTGCGGCCGAAGTCGGTGTATCCGGCCGAAGTGCCCAAGGCAACGGCATCGCCGCGCTGGAGTTTGCGGCTGTAACGCGATGAATCGGTGCCGTCGAGCACCAAGCCCAGCATTTCCAGCGCATAAGGCATACCGTCGCTGATTTTTTCGGCATGCGGCACGCGCCAGTTCAGGATGATGATGGGCTGCGCGGTAACGGCATAAACGGTTTCGTTCACTTCGCGGGCATCGGCGGTGCGTTCGGCTTCGTCGTTGCGCTGCGGCAGCAGGCGGGCGGGAATGCCGCCGAACAGCCGCCCGACTTTATCCGTGGTTTCCTTGGCCTTCACGTCGCCGACGATGACCAGCATGGCGTTGTTGGGGGCGTACCATTGTTTGTACCAGGCGCGCAAATCGTCGGCCTTCAGCGTATGCAGGTCGTTCATGTAGCCGATGACGGGGGCTTTGTTGAACGGTTTGTCCCACATTTTGATGTTCAACGTTTCCCACATTTTGCCGGCCGGGCTGTCGTCGGTGCGCATCCGGCGTTCTTCGCGGATAACGTCCATTTCGTTGTCGAAGGCTTTGTCGCTGAAATTGAGGTTGACCATGCGGTCGGCCTCCATTTTCAGCACTTCGTCCAGATTTTTGACTGCAATATTGGTGGTATAGACGGTTTCGGTACGGTTGGTGTAGGCATTGTCGTCGCCGCCCAACGCCGCCACGCGGCGGCTGAATTCGCCCTCGGGCACGCTGTCCGTGCCTTTGAACATCATGTGCTCCAAAGCGTGGCTCAGGCCGGTTTTGCCCTCATGCTCGTCCACACTGCCGACCTTGTACCACAGCCGCACGGCCGCCACCGGCGCGCGCGCATCCTCCTTAATCAGTACCTTCATCCCGTTGGGCAGCGTCGAGAACAGCGTTTCCGCCTGCACCGACGACAAACCCGCCAACAGCAACAATCCGGCATAGCGCAGCATTTTTCCGATTCCTATCCGATGTGAAAAGCCGCCATATTAATGGCTTAAAGGCCGTCTGAAAAGCAAAAATACGCGCACGGCAATCCCAAAACCACCGCCGCTTGCGTTACAATCGGCCCGAATTATTTAATCACTGCATTAAAAAGGAATAAATCATGTTCAGCTTCCTGGCCAAACTGTTCAAACGCCCGTCCGCCAACCCGCCTACCGAACAGCAGCCGCCTGCCGAGCCGCAACGCACGGCAGCATTCGAAGAAGACGGCGGACTTCAAATGGACGACGGCGATTTGGAGGCCAACGTCAGCTTCGACGACGACAGCCCGCTGACCGCCGAAGAACTGAACATGGTCTCCAAACAAACCGACAAACAATAACCGACAGGAACACTCCATGGCCTTATTCGATTTCCTATTCAAACGGAAAAAAGACGAACCACAGCCTGCCGCAGAAGACAGGCCGTCTGAAAACCCGCCCGCCGAAGAAGCGGCGGAAAGCGCGGAAACCCCCGAGCCGCCCTCAGAACCCGCCCCGCCTGCCGAACCGCCGGCACAAGCAGATACTGCCGAAGCCGACACGGCGGAGGGCGAACCCCTCAGCGAACGCGAAGCCTTCCTGCGCGACATCCGCAACGCCGACCGCAGCAGCCTGCTCAGCCATCCGGCACAGACCGGCACGGCGGCGGACGCGGAAAACAGCCAACCCTCCGCCCCGGCCGAAGCACCCGCCCCCACGCAAGAGCCGGAAACGCTTTCAGACGGCCTCCATCCCGAAAATGAAGACGAAACGGCGGAAGAACCGGCCAAACAAGAACCCGTAGAAGAAAAAGAACAGCCGGCAGAAACACAACCCGCCGAGGAACAGCCAGCCGTTGAAGACCGGCCTGCCGAAGAACAGCCCGCAGAAACAGGCGGCTGGACGGCGCGCCTGAAACAAGGCCTGAGCAAATCGCGTGACAAAATGGCCAAATCGCTGGCCGGCGTATTCGGCGGCGGCAAAATCGACGAAGACCTGTACGAAGAACTCGAAACCGTGCTGCTCACCAGCGACATGGGCATCGAAGCCACCGAACACCTGATGGACGAAGTCCGCCGCCGCGTTTCCCTGAAAGGCCTTTCAGACGGCCGCGAACTGCGCCAGGCACTGAAAGAAGCCGTTTACGACCTGCTCGCCCCGCTGGAAAAACCGCTGGAAATCCCCGACAACGGCCAACCCTTCGTCATCATGATGGCGGGCATCAACGGCGCGGGCAAAACCACCTCCATCGGCAAACTGGCCAAATACTTCCAATCGCAGGGCAAATCCGTGATACTCGCGGCAGGCGACACCTTCCGCGCCGCAGCGCGCGAACAGCTCCAAGAATGGGGCGAACGCAACGGCGTAACCGTCATCTCCCAAGTCAAAGGCGATTCCGCCGCCGTCTGCTTCGATGCCGTCGAAGCGGCCAAAGCGCGCAAAATCGACATCGTGCTGGCCGACACCGCCGGCCGCCTGCCCACCCAGCTCCACCTGATGGAAGAAATCAAAAAAGTGAAGCGCGTACTGCAAAAATCCATGCCCGACGCGCCGCACGAAATCATCGTCGTCCTCGATGCCAACATCGGCCAAAACGCAGTCGGCCAAGTGGCGGCCTTCGACGACACCCTGGGCGTAACCGGCCTCATCGTCACCAAACTCGACGGCACAGCCAAAGGCGGCGTATTGGCCGCACTCGCCTCCAGCCGGCCGATACCCGTGCGCTATATCGGCGTGGGCGAAAAAATCGACGACCTGCGCCCGTTTGACGCGCGCGCCTTCGTCGATGCACTGATAGACAACTAAAACAACCGCAAAAGGCCGTCTGAAAGCAAAGCTCCAACGAAGCGACAACCTTTCAGACGGCCTCCTGACATTATGATGAGAAAACGCCTCGCCACCCTCCTCCTCGCCCTGCTGCCGTCCGTCCTGCCCGCTGCCGGACTGGATTTGGGCGGCATCCGCCCCGAAGAAGCCGCCGTCTACGTGCAAAACCTGCGGACGGGGCAAATCACCGCCGCCCACCGCGCCGACGCACCCGTCAATCCCGCCTCCACCATGAAACTCGTTACCGCCTTCGCCGCCCTGCACGCATTGGGCGAAGACTTCCGCTGGCAAACAGAGTTCAAATCCGCCGCCCCGCTGCGTCCGAACGGCCTGCTGGACGGCGACCTTTACTGGGCGGGCAGCGGCGACCCCGTATTCGACCAGAGCGACCTGCTCGAAATGCAGGCCCAACTGCGCGACAACGGCGTGAAACACATCGGACGGCTGGTATTCGACCGCAACCTGTGGCCGCACGGCGGCACGGCCGACGACTTTGCCGACGATTCCGACCGCGCCTTCACCACCCCGCCCGACCCGCAAATGCTTGCTTACAAAGTCGTCGGCCTCACCATAGGCCGCGACGGAGGCGGCGCGCTGACCGTGCACACCAGCCCCCCGCTGCCCGAAATACCGCTGGACAACCGCGCATCCTTCACCGCCTCCACCGCCCCCTGCCCCAAGCCCGCCAAATTCGTTTGGGGCAAATACGAAAACGGCATCCTGACCGTATACGGCAAAGCCCCATCCTCCTGCCTCGGCAAAGAAGTGTACGTCAACATGTTCGACGCGCAGGACTTCGCCCGCCGCAGCTTCATCAACCAATGGCGGCACGGCGGCAACAGCATTTCAGACGGCCTCGCCGTCGGCCCCGTCCCGCCGCAGGCGCGTACGCTCGCGCGCATCCGTTCCAAACCCCTGCGCGACGTACTGGCCGACATGAACAAACATTCCAACAACATCATCGCCCGCACCATATTCCTCACCCTGGGCGAACGCGCCGCCGCCGACAAAGCCCGGCAAAACCCCGAAGCCGCCGTCCGCAGCCGGCTTGCCCTCTCCGGCATCCCCACCGCCCCGCTCGTCTTGGAAAACGGCTCCGGCCTCTCGCGGCGCGAACGCGTTTCCGCCCGCATGATGGGCGACATGCTCGCCGCCGCCTACCGCAGCCCGTTCAAACAAGCCTTTATCGGCAGCCTGCCGATTGCGGGCAGGGACGGCACACTCAAATCCCGCTTTAAAAACATCGGCGCACCCTTGAGGCTGAAAACCGGCACACTGAAAAACGTCCGCGCACTGGCGGGCTACTACCTGGGCGGCAACGGCTCCGACCCGCTGGCCGTCGTCGTCATCATCAACAGCGAACGCGCCGACAAACTTCTCGGCGAAATGGACAAACTCACCGAACGTCTGATCGCACCCGCCCCGCCTTCAGACGGCCTCACGCCCGGGGCGGCCAACCCATAAGGACAACGCATGAAAATCGAACCCGGCTGCCGCGCAGCCTTCCATTACACCCTGAAAGACGACGACGGCCAAATCCTCGACAGCTCCGAAGGCGGCCAACCCCTGAGCTACACCGCAGGCGCGGGCGAAATCGTCCCCGGCCTCGAACACGCCCTGATGTACCGCGAAGCAGGCGAACACCTCGACATCTCCGTCGCCCCGCAGGAAGGCTACGGCCTGCGCGACGAAAACGCCGTCCACCGCGTGAACAGAGAATACCTGGCCGGGCTGCTGCCGCAACTCGAAGAAGGCATGGCCGTGCAGGCCGACACCGAAAACGGCCCGCGCACCTTCTTCGTCAGCGAAATCGGCAGCGACAGCGTAATCCTCGACGCCAACCACCCCCTCGCCGGCCTGACGCTGCATTTCTCGGTAGATATTGTTTCCGTTACCCCGCCGGGAAAAATCAAAGTCGATTATTAAACCGCTTGCACATCGGAAAGGCCGTCTGAAAAACCCCCGAACCGCTTTTCAGACGGCCTCATATTTCCATTAAAATACCGTATTCCCATTTTTCAGACGGCTTCTTCCCATGTTTCCCGACCAATCCGCCCCCGATCTTCTGCAAGGCTTAAACCCCGAACAACTCTCCGCCGTAACCTGGCCGCCGCAATCCGCCCTTGTGCTGGCGGGCGCGGGCAGCGGCAAAACGCGCGTGCTGACCACGCGCATCGCATGGCTTTTGCAAACCGGTCAGGCAAGCGTACACAGCATTATGGCGGTAACGTTTACCAACAAAGCTGCCAAAGAAATGCAAACCCGACTCGGCGCGATGATTCCCATCAACGTCCGCGCCATGTGGCTCGGCACGTTCCACGGTCTCTGCCACCGCTTTCTACGGCTGCACCACCGTGATGCCGGTTTGCCGTCTTCCTTTCAAATTCTCGACAGCGGCGACCAGCTTTCCCTTATCAAACGCCTGCTCAAAAGCCTCAATATCGCCGAAGAAATCATCGCGCCGCGTTCGCTGCAAGGCTTTATCAACGCGCAAAAAGAATCCGGTTTGCGCGCTTCCGTATTGAGCGCGCCCGACCCGCACACAAGCCGCATGATTGAATGCTACGCCGAATACGACAAAATCTGCCAACGCGAAGGCGTGGTCGATTTCGCCGAACTCATGCTCCGCAGCTACGAAATGCTGCAAAGCAACGAAATCCTGCGCCAGCACTACCAAAACCGCTTCAACCACATTCTGGTCGATGAGTTCCAAGACACCAACAAACTGCAATACGCCTGGCTCAAACTCATGGCGGGCGGCAACGCGGCAGTGTTTGCCGTCGGCGACGACGACCAAAGCATCTACCGCTTCCGCGGCGCAAACGTCGGCAACATGACCGCGCTGATGGAAGAGTTCCACATCGACGCGCCCGTCAAACTCGAACAAAACTACCGCTCCGTCGGCAACATCCTCGCCGCCGCCAACGCCGTTATCGAAAACAACGACGAACGCCTCGGCAAAAACCTGCGCACCGACGCCGAAGCAGGCGACAAAATCCGCTACTACTCCGCCTTTACCGACCTCGAAGAAGCCCAATTCATCGTTGATGAAACCAAAGCCCTCGAACGCGAAGGCTGGGATTTGGATGAAATCGCCGTTCTCTACCGCAGCAACGCCCAATCCCGCGTCATCGAACAAAGCCTGTTCCGCAGCGGCATCCCCTACAAAATCTACGGCGGCCTGCGCTTCTACGAACGCCAAGAAATCAAACACGCGCTCGCCTACCTGCGCCTCGCCGTCAATCCCGACGACGACAACGCCCTCTTGCGCGTCATCAACTTCCCGCCGCGCGGCATCGGCGCACGCACTATCGAAAACCTTCAGACGGCCTCAAACGAACAAGGCATCACCCTCTGGCAGGCAGCCTGCAACGCCGGCGCAAAAGCCGCCAAAGTCGCCGCTTTCGTCCGCCTCATTGAAGCCCTGCGCAACCAAGTCGGACAACTGCCCCTGCCTGAAATCATCGTCGGCATCCTCAAAGACAGCGGCCTGACCGAACACTACCGAACCCAAAAAGGCGACAACCAAGACCGCCTCGACAACCTCGACGAACTCGTCAACGCCGCCATCGAGTTCAAACCCGAAGACAGCAACTTCGAAATCCTGCCCGACAACATTTCAGACGACCCCGCCTTCCCCATCCTCGCCTTCCCCATCCTCGCCTTCCTCAGCAACGCCGCCCTCGAATCCGGCGAAAACCAAGCAGGCGCGGGCGAAAAAGCCGTCCAACTCATGACCGTCCACGCCGCCAAAGGCTTGGAATTCAACGCCGTCTTCCTCACCGGCATGGAAGAAGGCCGCTTCCCCAGCGAAATGAGCCTTGCCGAACGCGGCGGCCTCGAAGAAGAACGCCGCCTCATGTACGTCGCCATCACCCGCGCCCGCAAACGCCTCTACATCACCATGGCGCAGCAAAGAATGCTGCACGGACAAACCCAATTCGGCATCGTCTCCCGCTTCGTCGAAGAAATCCCGCCCGAAGTGCTGCACTACCTGTCCGTCAAAAAAACCGCCTACGACAGCTACGGCAGCCCGCGCCCAACCGCCGCACCCAAAGACAAAATCATCGACGACTACAAACAGCCGCAAACCTACGCAGGCTTCCGCATCGGACAAAACATCCGCCACGCCAAATTCGGCACCGGCGTCATCATCGACGCCGTGGACAAAGGCGAATCCGCCCGCCTGACTATCAACTTCGGCAAACAGGGCGTGAAAGAGCTGGATACCAAGTTTGCGAAATTGGAAGAGATGTAAAAGGGGGATGGCAGAGGTCGTCTGAAACCCGTAGCCTGGGCTTTGCCCACGAATCAAACCCAAAATTTCAGACGGCCTCTTTTAGTCATTATCGTGGGCGAGGCCCCATGCTACAATGTACACCGACGAGGCAAAAGGCCGTCTGAAAACGGGAGGAGCAATTTTGCCGAAACCTCCGCCGTCATTCCCGCGCAGGCGGGAATCCAGACCTCGGCATTTCGGAAATATTTCAAGGCTGCTGCGACTTCAAACTTCCGGATTCCCGTCGGCACAGAAATGACGGACGGTAAAAGTCAGGCATGAATACCCAACCCCTGTTTATAGCTGAAATCAATAAGGAAGAACATTATGTCCCAAGTTTTTAAAGATTTTGATTTGTCCTCCGTATGGGAATCTGATAGTTGGGCAGATAAAAACTACAAAGAAGCCCCGTTTACCCCTGAAATTTTGGCTGCCGTAGAAAGTGAACTAGGCTATAAATTGCCGCAAAGTTTTATTGAATTGATGGCAGTACAAAACGGCGGGATATTCGTCAAAACCTGCTTTCCGACCACGCAAAGAAATTCGTGGGCGAAAGATCATGTGCAAATTTGCGAGATATCGGGAATCGGTTTTGAAAAAGAAGGGAGTCTGTGCGGCGCGATGGGGCAAAAACTTTGGCTGGAAGAATGGGAGTATCCGCCTATCGGCGTGTATTTGGCCACCGACCCGTCAGGAGGTCATGCTCTGTTTGCCTTGGACTACCGGGAGTGTGGAAAAGACGGAGAACCGAAAGTGGTGCTTGTCGAACAAGAATGGGATTTTGAAATAGTCGAACTTGCCCCCGATTTTGAAACCTTTATTCGTAGTTTGCGGCATGAAGATGAGTTTTCAGATGAGTAAATACAAAATCGAAAAGAGTAGCAACTGTATTTTTGCCCGACGGGATGAAAAATACAGTTACTACGGCTACTTAACCAATACGCGTTTATCTGCCAACTCTGTCAGTCTTGAAAAATTTTCTTTTTGTTTCAATTTACTCCAAGAAAACTGATGCAACCGCTCACACTTAAAGCCATCTTGCCGAGTTGAAATCCATACTCCTTCAAGCGCAACCAAGCCAAAGCCATCACACCCCAAACGCAAAGCATAAGACTTTGCCTGCAGGAAGGCATCTTTTAACTGTCTTTCATTAGCAATACGATATTTGGCTTCCCAAATAAATCGAGCATTCTCTTCTCCACGTCGATCATTTGCAAATAGAGCATAATCAGGAAAAACACGATCATTACGCCCCATTCTTAAAGTCATCTGCCTTAGCCAATCATCTTCATCAAACCCTAATCGTTTCAACAACGGTTCAAGTAAAGTAATTTCTACATCCCGCTCATTACTTAAATTACCAAAATCAGGCTCGTCTAAAAATGGTAATTTTGGCAGTATAGAAACATCAAAGTTTTTAGATTTTAAAATCTCTATGATTGCATTGTATTCATCTGATGTACATTCCCTTCCATTCACTCCTTGCATATTGGCTTTAACCAAACCTTTTTCTTTCCAAACTGGATTATTTTTCAATTCAGATAAATGAATCGTCGGAATGACTATGGGAAAGCCTACCCAAACTCGTTCAGGATAGTAACTAAATGGATCATAGTAGGTAGGAGATACCGCACGGAAGATAGCTGTTAATCCACTATACGGGGACAAACTATACAATAAAATAATATCCCCTATTTTCGTTTGCGGATTTCCCTGCCAAAAAGTTTGATATTTTTCCCCATTCTTCCTTAATAGATCCGTATCCTCTTTGGTTCCTCCACTGATATAAATATTGATCGCATCAGGCAATTCATCGGTATTGATAAAGTCAGGTAGGGTTTTTAACGGAAAATCATATAGAAAACAATTTAATTCTATATAGTCTAATGAATATTTTTCCCGAAATTCGTATATATCTCGGCATAAATTTCCATAGTAAAGGAAACGATCACGGTATTTCTGTTTACTTGGCAGTATTGGCAAAGGTATATCAAATGACTGGAAAACTCTTTCCAATAAGAAAAACCGGTTAGTAAAAAAGTACGGAATATAATGTTCAGGGTCTTTTAGATACAAAAACAATGAAATTCCATCTAACCATGCCAATTTGTTCCTACATTCCTTTTTATCACTTTCAGCAAGAAAAGAATCAACAAATCCTTCAAACTTTTCAAGTACCTGCTCAATATCCTCAGCACGTTCCCAATCTGAAAAATTTTCTAATAGGTTTTGTATAAAGACGAAAGTTTCTATCCAATAATCTTCGCTTTCCTGTGTATATCCTTGCTTAAATAAGTAAGCGTATATTTCCTTCCATTTTTCTTCTTTATCCATACAGATAAATTTTCAAAGAAGTTTTTAGTTTCTCTTGCTGAATCAGTTTGCAGATAACAATCAAAAATATAGCGATTGAAATACATACCACTTCCTCAATGCGCCTCTTCCCAATTCATTCCCACACCAACCTCCGCCACCAGCGGCACTTTCAACATCCCTTCATCCACTTTCGCCATAATCTGCGGCAGTTTTTCTTTCACTAAATCCAGTTCGGCTTCGGGTACTTCCAGCACCAGTTCGTCATGCACCTGCATAATCAGCTTGCTTTTCAGGTCGTCTGAAATCAGCCAGCGGGACACGTCTATCATGGCGCGTTTGATGAGGTCGGAGGCGGTGCCCTGCATGGGGGCGTTGATGGCGGCGCGTTCGGCTCCGGCGCGGGCGTTGGTGTTTTTGTTGCGGATGTCGGGCAGGTAGAGGCGGCGGCCGAAGAGGGTTTCGACGAAGCCTTGGGCGGCGGCTTGTTCTTTGGTGCGCTGCATGTATTCGGCGACGCTGGGGTAGCGGGCGAAGTAGCGGTCGATGAAGGTTTTGGCGGACAGGTTGTCTATGCCCAGCGATTTGGCAAGGCCGTATTGGCCCATGCCGTAAATCAGGCCGAAGTTGATGGTTTTGGCGTAGCGGCGTTGTTCGGACGAGACGTTTTCGGGGGCGATGCCGAATACTTCGGCGGCAGTGCGGCGGTGTACGTCTTCGCCGTTTTGGAACGCGGTGATGAGGGTTTTGTCGCCGGAGAGGTGCGCCATGATGCGCAGCTCGATTTGGGAGTAGTCGGCGGAAACGATGACGCTGCCTTGCGGTGCGGTGAAGGCGCAGCGTACGCGGCGGCCTTCGGCGGTTCGGATGGGGATGTTTTGCAGGTTGGGGTTGTTGCTGGCGAGGCGGCCGGTAATGGCGACGGCTTGAGCGTAGGTGGTATGCACGCGGCCGTCTTTTGGGGAGATCATTTCGGGCAGTTTGTCGGTGTAGGTGGATTTGAGTTTCGCCAGACTGCGGTTTTGCAGGATGATTTTGGGCAGGGGGTAGTCAGGCGCGAGCTGTTCGAGCACGGCTTCGTTGGTGGAAATGCCGCCTTTGGCAGTTTTTTTCAGGCCTTTGGTGGGGATGCCCATTTTGTCGAACAGGATTTCTTGAAGCTGTTTGGGCGAGTTGAGGTTGAACGGCTGACCTGCGGCGGCGTAGGCTTCTTGTTCGAGCTTCATCAGCTCGGCGCCGAGTTCTGCGCTTTGGCGGGCGAGTTCGGCACGGTCGATTTGTACGCCGTTGCGTTCCATTTCAAACAATACCTGCGCGACGGGCAGCTCCATTTTTTCATACATTTCAAGCTGTTTGGCGTCCATTTGCGCGCGCAGGTACGCTTCGAGGCGCAGGGCGAAATCGGCATCTTGGGCGGCGTATTCGGTCGCCTGCTCAATGGCGACGTCGGCAAAACCGATTTGCTTCGCGCCTTTGCCGCACAGCGATTCGTAGGTAATGGTTTCCAAGCCGAGCCAGCGTTCGGACAATTCGTCCAAACCGTGTCCGAGATGGCTCTCGATGATGTAGGAAGCGAGCATGGCATCGCCGGCAATGCCGTTCAGGGCGATTTCGTAGTTGGCGAAAATGTGTTGGTCGTATTTGAGGTTTTGCCCGATTTTTTTCAGGGCAGGGTTTTCCAAATGCGGTTTCAGACGACCTAATACGTCTTGCAAATCAATCTGTTCGGGCGCGGCGGTCAGGCTGTGCCCTACGGGGATGTAAACCGCTTCGCCTGCTTGGAACGCGATGCTGATGCCGACCAGCGAGGCGTTCATCGCGTCTAATGACGTGGTTTCCGTGTCGATGCCGATTTTGTCCGCCTGCGACAGTTTGTCTAACAAAGCGGCAAACTGCGCTTCGGTGGTAACGGCCTGATAATCCAGATTTTCGGGGGCTGGAGCATGTTCTATGATTTTTTCAGACGACGTTTCCATATCCAACGCCGCCTGTTCGCCTATCGTATCGCTGCCGAACAAATCGCCGTCCGCCGCTTCGTGCATACGGCTTTCCGCTTCCTTCAGCCAAGTGCGGAAGCCCCAGCGTTTGAAATCGACCGCAAGCTGCGACCATTTCGGCGAAGTGCGGCGCAGGCTTTCGAGGCCGTCTGAAAGCTCCGAGTGCAAGTCCACATCGGTTTTAATCGTCACCAAATCATACGACAGCGGCAGTTGGGGCAGCGCGGCTTGCAGGTTTTCGCCGACCTTGCCTTTGATTTCCGCAGCGTGTTCCATTACACCAGCCAGCGAGCCGTAGGCTTCCAGCCACTTCACCGCCGTTTTCGGGCCGCACTTCTCCACGCCCGGCACATTGTCCACCTTGTCGCCCATCAGCGCGAGATAATCGCGGATTTGGTCGGGACGCACGCCGAATTTTTCCTTCACGCCTTCAATGTCCAGCGTTTCGCCGCTCATCGTGTTCACCAGCGTCACGCGCTCGTTCACCAACTGCGCCATGTCCTTATCGCCGGTGGAAACCACCACATTCCAACCCGCTTCGCCTGCCATCGCCGCCAGCGTGCCGATCACGTCGTCCGCTTCGACTTGCGGAATCACCAGCACCGGCCAGCCCATCAGCCGCACCAAATCCGGCAAGGCTTCCGCCTGCGGGCGCAAATCGTCCGGCATCGGCGGGCGCGTCGCCTTATAGTCGGGGAACATCTCATGGCGGAAATTCTTGCCCTTCGCATCAAACACCACCGCGCAATAATCATGCACATAATCCGCCCGCAGCCGGCGCAGCATGTTCAACACGCCGTAAAGCGCACCCGTCGGCGCACCGTCAGGCGCGGACAACTGCGCCATCGCGTGATAAGCGCGGTAGAGATAAGAAGAGCCGTCAACGAGGAGGAGAGTGGGTTTGTTGGACATGGAGAACCTGCTGTGTGTATGAAAATAATGTACGGATTATAAAGGAAAAGGCCGTCTGAAAACCGAAAATCAAGTTTCAGACGGCCTGATGTTTACATAAATATACGGTTTCAGGTATTGCGCCGCAGAATCCCATCTTGTATATTTGTATTCAAATGAATACAAACCAAATCAAACGAATATGAATGCAACGAACCGTATCCCAATTAGTGTGCGCATCACTCAGGAAGATGCTGATTTTATTGCCGAACTCAAAATCGAAGGTGCGAATACGCCGTCTGAAAAAATTCGTGAATTGCTCAAACTGGCGCGCTTGGCGCATACGCAGACACGCGATTACGGTTCCGCGCTGACGGCGCAGGAGCAGTTTTTCCAAGCGGCAAAACACGAAATCTTACACGCTGAAAAACAGGCCGGAGTGCATTCGCATATCGTGGCGAGGTTGTTTGAACAGCTTCCCGACTTAGGCGCAACACTTGCCGCCGACCTGCCCGAAGAAGCCGACCTCGACGATTTGAAAAAATACGAACGCGAACTGATGTGGCGCATCGTCCGCCTGACCGACAGCATCTTGCAGCTCGCCGTAACCGGCAAAGGCGCAGCATACGACGACAGCGTGTTGCAACAGCTTGAAAATACTTTGAAACTGGCGAAGATTGTGCAGCAGGCAAATGAAGTTTAAGACTGCCTCCATACCAAATGAAACAAACACATTTTAGTGAAAGGAAAATCCAAATGAGCGAAACCCTATCCCGCCGAGTAGGCCGTCTGGTAAGCGGCGGTTTTCATGCCCTGATTGATGCGGCGGAGAACCTTGCGCCTGAAGCGGTCATGAACGAGAGTATCCGCGAAATCGAGCGGGCGGTGGACGAAGTGCGTGCCGAGTTGGGCAAAGTGTTGGCGCAGAAACACCTTGCCGCCAAGAAAATGGCGGACGAGAGCAACCGCCACGAAGCCATCGATGCCAACCTGCAAGCCGCTGTGGATGCCGGTCGCGATGATCTTGCCGAGGCAGGCATCGCCGAACAGATGGACATCGAAGCGCGTCTGCCCATCTTGGAAAACACCATCGCCGACTGCGCCGCGCAGGAAAAAGAGCTCGAAGGCTTTATCGCCGCCTTGCAGGCGAAAAAACGTGAGATGCAGCAGCAGTTGCAAGACTGGCGTGCCGCGCAACAAAACACTGGCGCAGGCAAAGCGGCAGGCGGCAGCGACCTCAACCGCATCGCCCGTGATGCCGAAAAAAGCGGCAACGCTTTTGACCGCGTGATGGGTCGTCAAAACGCGGTACACAGCAGCACCGATGCGGCGCAGTTGGCCAAGCTGAAAGAGCTGGAAGACTTAAGCCGCAACAACCGCATTGCCGAACGATTGGCGGCGTTGAAGGCGAAATCATAAGCCATATTGAGGAAATCGCGGTTTCAGACGGCCCCTATCTTCACAGGGCCGCCTGAAAAAAGAAAACCATACATGCTTCAATAACAAAAAGATGCCGGATTGGGAAAATCCAGTTGGTTATGACAAATTAATAAAAATATCCATATCCAATCGACTTAACTTTAAAATATATGCCGTCTGAAAATTAAAAAGAATAAGGAAATGCAATATGTGGAATCTAATCAACACCCCCGAAACTAAAATCTTCGGCATTGCCATTGCGCTGATGGTTTTGCTCGGTGTGTTTGAAATCATTTCCATGCTGGCAGGCGGTATTAGCGACTGGTTGGACAACCTGTTGCCCGACAGCCTGACCGAAACCGCGCACGCCGAGGTCGGATTGGATGTGGCGGATGCAGGCATATTCGTGCGTTTCCTGAGCTGGCTGTATGTCGGACGTATCCCGGTATTGATGTTGATGGTGGTGTTTCTTGCCGTATACGGATTAACGGGTTATCTGTTTCAGACGGCCTTTGCCACTGTATTCGGCAGTTATCTGAATGGTACGCTGGCAGCAGTCATCGTTTGGTTTCTTTCCCTGCCCTTAGTGCGGGTAACAGCTAGCGGTTTGTACAAAATTATGCCGAAAGATGAAACCACTGCCGTTTCGCAGGAAAGTTTAATCGGCCGCGTCGGCACGGTGGTGTTGGGCGAAGCTCGGGTAGGCAATGCGGCGCAGGTGCGCGTGAAAGATGCTTACGGCCAACAGCATTATGTGATGGTAGAGCCTGACTCTGATGATGTATTGAAACAGGGCGATGCGGTATTGCTGGTGTCGTTGGACGGAAATACATTTAAAGCGATTTTAAATCCGAGCGGAAGCTTGGTGGATTAAGGCCGTCTGAAACCGCTGATTCATCGATACGGGAAAAATAGATACTTTACCGCCCTATCCTCACCATCTGGAAATTTGAAATAACAATTAGAAAAACAACCACCCTATTATTTCAACCCATATTTTTAACCCTTTCAGACGGCCTCTTTCCCTCAAAGCCTTCTGAATCCACCGCCCTCAAAGGCATATTAACAAGAAGAAAGGAAAAACCATGAACTTGGTCTCCATCGGCACCATCGCCGGCGTCATACTCGTCGCGCTGTTTGTACTCGGCCTTATCCTGACCCGTCTGTATCGCCGCGCCAGCAAAGAAGTCTCCTTCGTACGCACCGGTTTCGGTGGCGAAAAAGTCATCATGAACGGCGGTGCGATGGTGCTGCCCGTGTTGCACGAAATCATCCCCGTCAACATGAATACACTGCGCCTTGAAGTGCGCCGCGCAGCCCAACAAGCGCTGATTACCCGCGACCGGATGCGCGTTGACGTGATGGCTGAATTTTACGTCCGCGTCAAACCCAGCGCCGAGAGCATTGCGACCGCCGCACAAACACTGGGTATGAAAACCATGTCCCCCGATGAGCTGAAAGACCTCGTCGAAGGTAAATTCGTTGATGCCCTGCGCGCCGTTGCCGCCGAAATGGCGATGGAAGAGCTACATGAGAAACGTGTTGATTTCGTTCAGAAAGTGCAACAAGTCGTGAGCGAAGACTTGTTTAAAAACGGTCTTGAACTTGAAACTGTTTCCCTGACCGGCCTCGACCAAACCAGCTTTGAGTTTTTCAACCCGCAAAATGCCTTTGACGCGGAAGGTTTGACCAAACTGACCGAAACCATCGAAGGCCGCCGCAAAAAACGCAACGAAATCGAACAAGACACCGATTTGGCAATTAAAACCAAAAACCTCGAAGCCGAGCAACAACGCCTGAAAATCTCGCGCGAAGAAGAATATGCCAAACTCGAACAAGAGCGTGAGATTGCCGTCCGCCGCGCCGAACAAGAAGCCAGCATTGCCGAACAAGAATCTCAGAAAAAACGCGAGGCGGAAGAAGCGAAAATTGCCGCAGAACGCGAAGTGGATTTGAAACGCATTGCCGCCGAACGCGACATTAAAAACGAAGACATCCGCAAAGCCCAAGCCGTCGAGCAGGCAGAGGTTGAACGCCGCAAAGCCATCGAGTTGGCCGAGCAAGACCGCGCCATCGCCGTTGCCGAGAAATCGCGTGCCGAATCCGAAGCCAAAGCCGAGGCCGACAAAGCCCGCGCTGCCGCCGTGCGTGAAGAAGAGAGCGTTATTACCGTACGCGAAACCGAACGTGCAGAGCGCGCCAAAGCGGTGGAATTGATTGCCGCCGAAGAAGCCGCGCAAAAAGATGCGATTTCGCTCACCGTCGCCGCTGAAGCCGAAAAACAAGCTGCACAAGACCGCGCTGAAGCCGTGCGCATCGCCGCCGAAGCTGAAGCCGAGAAACAACGCCTGCAAGCCAAAGGTGAAGCCGATGCCAAGATTCTGTTGGCGCAAGCGCAAGAGCAACAATATAAAGTTGATGCCGAAGGTACCCGCGCTGTGAACGAAGCCGCTAACGTACTGAGCGTCGAGCAGGTTGAAATGCAAGTCCGCCTTGCTCTCTTGAAACACCTGCCTGACATCATCCGCGAATCCGTCCGCCCAATGGAAAAAATCGAAGACATCAAGATTTTGCAAGTCAATGGTCTGGGTGGCTTTGCCGGTGGTGCAAACGGAGCGGAAGGTGCTTCAGACGGCCAAACCACACAAGCCAGCCTTGCAGACCAAATGGTCAACAGCGCCCTGCGCTACCGCAGCCAAGCCCCGTTGGTTGACGGTCTCTTGAAAGAGTTGGGACTGAATGGTGGCGACATCAACGGTCTGACCCAAGGGTTGGATAAAAGCATCGACCAATCATAAACAGATACCGTCATAATGGTTTAAAGGCCGTCTGAAACAGGTTTTCAGACGGCCTTTTGTTTATACAAGAGCTTCCGCAAATTCTAATATTTTCAATACTCACCAATTCAGATCTATTGCGGTTCAGGCCGTCTGAAAACCTGCCACAGTGTCAGAATTTAGCCAAACAGCGCGAATTTCAGGAAGCCTACGACACCACCCACCCCTACGGCTTTACCGCAGGGCAACGGCGGGGGTAACCGGCGCACCAAGGCACACCGAATACATCGTTAAAACCGACTTGATGCCTAGCGGACAGAAAGCATTTGACGGCTACGACCCCAAAAGGGATGTGCTGCTGGATGCCAAAGATTGGAATGACTGGCCGCCGCTTGATAGGGATTTTGGTATTAAAAGTGTATTGGATGACGCAAAAAATTCATCAGATGTTGCCAAACAGGCAGGCAAAAAACTGGAATGGCATGTGCCGACCGAAGCCAAAAAACAACAGTTGGATGAGTTATTTAAAAGTCGGTTAGACCTTGGGATTGATATTGATATTGTTGTAACACCCAAACAATAAGGAATTATTATGTTTAAATATCAAGAAAAACTATCTTTTATGGCTTTATTTAGGGACTATGAAATGACCGCGCAGGAATACCTAGATTTTTGCAGAAACTTCATCGTGCGCCTGCGTGATTTTGACGAACGCTTCAAAACCGTTTATTCGGTTGGTTTTACCGCAAAATCATGCAGGTATATCAAGGAGGATTTAAGCGATTTTGACGAAGTTGTTCTTAGCCAATTAAGCAGAAGCGTTGCATACATCAATCCCGACCCCGCCAATAAGAAACTGACCCTGCAATCTAGAAATAGAGTTTCTTTTATGCATTTTTTTTCTAATACACATAAGAGTAAAAATAAGATTTCTGTGAGTATTTCGGGTGGGGTATGCAGTCATGCCGCTATTTCCTATACCGGTTTAGGTGGAATATATTAGACCTCTTGCGAAAGTATCCTGAAGATTTACAATTTCCAAATGAAATACGAAAACCTAATCCAAAGAAGCAA